>JAOUHV010000011.1 GCA_029884425.1 Gammaproteobacteria bacterium | reverse complement strand
CAACTTTAACGACTCCAAACCTCAATATCTATTAAACAATAAAAATAAACTCACTAGAGACTCTGTCTGTCTTCTTGAACATTCTTCGTGGTATCCTGATGACAATGATGCAATCAATAACATCCTGAATAATTCATCAAACTTTCTCGACCTAGACCCAGGGAATGGCGAATTTCTTATTCATTCCCTTAAATGCCACAAACACATACAATCATTCTACACAGGAAACAACAATGAGCCTATATCAACAAACCTGACTATAAATAAAATAAAGGTTTCCAGAGCAACACATGTCGATAACGTTTTATTTTTAAAAGAAAGAATAGATTTTGTTAAAATATCATCATCTGAAAACGTCAGACTTTTACTGTCTTACATATCACACAACAAGTCGACAATTCCGAATACGATATATTTACAAAGAAACGGTCTAATTACCGAATCCATATATAATGAATTTAAAGAATTTGGATATGATATATACCAACACATACCTGTTTCTAACGCATTTTCCCCATCAACGCTTAGTCAAATTGAAGCTGAAAACAATAATTCGGTTTATTTAATACATAAAAACAAGGTAACTAATTTCGTCTCAACTGGATTTATTCTAAGCGATTCCACCGGACTTCATAATAACAAAGACTGGAGAACTGACTTATCATCCATATCCCCCCCCCTATCAGAATACATATCCGAGTGGATATCGTTGGAGCAAAATTCTGAATACATAACTGGTTTAAATTATTTAATAAGCGCCCTAGATAGCAATACGAGCCCCGCTGATAAATACACACAATCCCTGCAAGCATACAAAAATATAATCTCAGGGGTAAAATACGAGCCAAATCTTCCCAGGTTATTTACTTGCTGCCGAGCAGCTCTTGAGCTTGGATTACACAACAATGCTTTGGAAATTATATCTATCGCACTCGAAATATTAATAAACAATAAAACTATCGATATTAACGAACCATTTGTAGCCACAAACAAAGAATATGACAACATCAAACCAAATGGCGATCTTTATCAGTGGTGCCTAGCGTCGGCATTATCTTCATACTTGACAACACTACACCCTGTATACACCGATACTTCAGATAAAGAAATACCATTAATCCAACTGATGGATTCATTGCCATTCCACTCAGACAAAATGGACCTAAGAATAATTTCAATGAGGAACAAGACAAGCACAGTTTCAGTTGAAATTAAAGATATAGATAAAAGTACCCAAACTATAAATAACGAGATTGCTGCCATATATCACCTTGCCAGAACAGGTGGAACGCTGATCTCGAAATGCATTGCCTGCATACCTGGCAATTTCCTGTTAAGCGAGATCAATCCTTCCTTTTCCGTAGCAAATCCAGCCGAACAAGCGCAGTCATGGTTTGATATATTTAGCAAAAATGAATTCGAAGAATTACTAAAAGAAACCAACTATGAAAATATTATTACTGAAATTAGAAACAGGGTTAGTAAAAATGGAGGAAAGCTAATAATTCGAGACTGGACTCACATTGATTTCACCGGAATACCATTCACGACACCGTCATACCAACTAAAACAAAAGAATTCACTTGGTAATTTATTCAATTTGCATGACATTGCCACCGTCAGACATCCTATCGACAGCTACCTTAGCCTAAATAATCTTAAAATTGTCAACGGAAGAATAAGTGTAAAATCCTACCTGGAAGGGGCTAACAAATTTGCAATAGAGGCAAAGAATATAGGATTTATCCGATATGAAGATTTCTGCCACTCCCCAGATGATATATTAAAAAGAATATGCAAATCCCTGAATATCTTTTATTCAGATGAATACAAAACGAATTTCTACAAATATGAAAGAATTACTGGTGAAACTACCGGAGGACGCTCTAGCGACACGATAAAAGTTCCAAAAAGACCAAACATTCAACCTGCCCTTGAAAAAGAATTTAAGGAAAATCCGCTATATTGGGATACACTGGAAATACTAGGCTATGATTCTTAATTGTCACTTTATAAAACAAAGCGGGTTGGCATGAACACTACCAAGAAGGAAAAACATGGGTAAGTTAAGCTGCATAATTACCTGCTACAACAACGCCGAATATATCGCCTCCGCGATTGAAAGCGTTATAAAACAGTCGAGAATTCCAGACGAGATCATCATCGCTGATGACTGTTCTACTGACAATTCCATGAACATCATAGAAGGCTACGCAAAGAACAACCCAATAATCAGAGTATTATCACAAAAAGAAAATGTTGGCATAACCCGAAACAGAGACAACGCCATTAGACAAGCAAGCGGTGATTTCATAACCACCCTTGATGGCGATGATATTTATTATCCACATAAACTATCATTTGAATACAACCAACTAATTCGCGATCCAGAATCCGTAGTCTTCTCAAATATCAACTGGATAGACACAAGCGGAAATGTCACACACCAGCTACAAACACAAAATATTCACATGATGAAAAAATCAGATCTTGTTAGATATTTATTATTTAGAGAAGGAGCCATACCTAGAGATATGATGTATTCAAAAGAACTATTCATTAGAGCAGGAGGATTCCTTCCTCACATGGAAATATATGAAGACTGGGATCTGAAATTAAGACTGTCAAACCTTGCGAGCATATGGAAATATTCTGGATACAACGGGATTGGATACAGGAGACATAGTGGAGGCTTGTCAAATGCGAATCCTTTAAAACATTACAAATACATGATGATGGCCTCATTAAATAATAGCGAATGGATTTCTGATATTCTAGGACAAGATGCAATTCCAAAATCAATACTATCCATGACAGCCAACTTAATAGGCGCAAAAGAAATCAGAGTAATAACCTAAATTCAATATCAAATATCACCAAATTTATTATTCAAGCAGCCAGAAATGAATTCGGCGTAACTCATATAGACCACATTTCTGTCATTTTCAGACAATCCACTTATCAAATCTTGATTTTTCACAAAAATATAGCCGCATGTCGACAGCTTTTCAATATCAACAGAGGATTCTACTGAGTTAATTCGGTGACAAGAAAGAACTGCATCACAAAATGAAACATTAAATATTGATGACAACCTTATCCCCATATCTACCAGTGACGACGAAAATAGTTTCTTATCAAAAAATCCGACTTTTCTAAGAGACTCCAAAGAAACAAGTTCATTTCTGTAGATCTTCCTCTTAGGAAACATTCTCCCAAGAAGATATGGATATATTTTTCCAACATAGATACTATCGGACTCACCAGCCCACACCACTTCCTTCCCTGTTTCATCCAAAATAGAATAATTTGAATAAACAATTCCAGATGACTCAGATTTCATCACGGAATACTCATTTTCAATCTTATTTGGATGACATACATCACCAGCATTCATAAAACTCACAGCAACACCTCTAACCTCACTAACAACTCTGGAAAGAAGGTCGCCTTCACTTATTTTATCGTCATTAAATACAACTCTTAATTTACCTTTATACTCCTTAGAAATATTTTTCAGAAGATCAACACTACCATCAGTTGATGCATTATCTATAACAATGATTTCTCTAGGTGATAGCGTTTGGGCAATAGCCGAATTAATAGACTCCAACAACCATTCCCGTCTGTTAAATGACAATATACAGATAGAAACTTCATTTTCTTCTCTAATGGAGCTCATATTGACGCTATTTTTAACGTCCTGAGAAGGGGAAAATAAGTTGTTCGTCAAATCAACTTCTGCTGCTCTTTTTTTAGACATAAATGGCAGCCCATATTCCTCTGCCGTAGCGTTTCGCAATAGAGGCTCACTATCCCATGGGTCAAATTCTATCATCCCCCCCGCACGAAGATCAGGACGAACAAAACTCTTAGCATCATTATTTAGCATGCACGCTAAAAATGAATATGAGCTGTTAGATATCGCAACATGGTCGCACTTGCCTAACACATGAAAATCGACAAATTCGTCGCTTACCATACCACCAATGGGCATATCTTTTGATGATATCGGGTTATATTCTGAAAACTCCAAAAGCACAGAATCCAGGTCATCGCTTGCAACATACAGAACCGGATTTTCAAGTTTAGGCCACATTTCATCTAGCCAGCGCTTATACCACTCTGCAGGGGTCAGAAAGAAAAACTTATAACCGTAATCACCGCGACGAACATGAATTCCAACAACAGTTCTACCACCATCACGCATAACACTTAACTGACCATCTATCTCATTGCCAATTTTTTCCTTCGGCTTAAATAGGGACTGAAAAAAGCTCTTTTCTCCAGCATAAAATTTCGTGTTATATTGAAAGTAACCCCAGAAATCGACATTTCTATAAACCGTCTCAGAGTTTGCTATGCTACACTCTAAGAGATCTTGCGTGGTCTGCGCTACTTTTGTGCAAGATTTATCAGAAATATAGGCGTCATCAAGATCATAGATATGCCGGCCAATCCAGTCTGGAGTCTCAACTTTGCAGCCGTGATTTTTAGCATATATACGCAAAAACGCATATTGAAACAACTGATTACCAAATCTTCCATTCACACCCAGCGTTGACATTCGCACGATGCTTTTTCGAATGTATAGAGCATCCCCCCATGATGGGTGGAAAGGGGTTGTTGTATGAACTCGAGTAAAACCTTCTGACTCCAAAAACTCATCCAGCTGACTTATGACAGCACAACCCGCATACAATTCATCGTAATTTACTTCCGTGTTAATGGCATCAATATTTTTTAAAACACCCGTTCCGCCTCTCAGAGCAAGGAGTTCCGCGCCTTGAATGTCTATATTGATGATATTAAAATCTTTTTCTGGCAGGCTGTTATCCGAAAATAAGGCATCTATCGTAGTAGCCGGAACGACTATTTTATTTGTCTCAACAATTCCTGGGTATATATTTTTATGTTTTGATAATGGAAGAATAGAGCTGCTCTGATCCATGGATGTGACATGCAGAGTCACCTCTCCCTTTTGATCACTAATTGCACAGTTAAATAATCGTACATTTTTTTTATTTTTCAAATTATTTTCTAAGACTTTAAAAACCTTGGGATTTGCTTCAACAAAAACAACATTTTCAACCCCAAGATCATCATAGACTTTCATTTCTTTGCCTTCGTGAGCTCCAACATGAAGAACCCCCCTGGCTCTTATTCCATACTTTGAAAACAATGTTTTTATATCAAGCATTCCAGTTCTATTTCCATAGAAACTGGAAAACAGCCTATGGTTGACTGCAAGATAGTTACTATATGAGAAGTCTTCTAATTCCTTTCTGAACTCAGAGCAATAAACCAACCCTGACTCGTTAATTTTAAACATTTCATAGCCAAATCTCTTTAATAGTGAGAAAACTAGCTGAAGCGTAACATTGGCATCTTTAAATGTTCCGCCATACTCAAACTGAAGATAGTTAATCTTTCCTTTCTTGAGTAGATTAGTAGCACCTTGAATAACATCATATTCACCGCCTTCGACATCGATTTTTACAAAATCTATGCTTTCAACTCCATTTTTTTCACAGTAGGAGTCTAATGTTTCTACTTTTATATCTATTGAGCTTGGCGCAGACTTTCCATATTTTTTCTCTGCTTCTATCCGTCGATGGAAAGTACTCCAAGCCGGGGAGTCTGCATAGTGATAAAAAATAGCTTTTTTCTCACAACTACCAAGACCAATATTATTAACACTTAGCCTAACATTAGAAAGTCCCTTGGTATTTTCTAGCAACTCCTGATATGTGGGCGGGGATGCTTCAAAAAGATGAATGTTCAAATCTGATGCATGTGAAATCGCAAGTTTAGTCCAATCACCGACATTGGCTCCAATATCAAAAACAGTATTCCCTTTCGAAATACAGCGATTAATTACCGTCCTTTCACCTGAACTACTCGCGATCATCCCTCGACTCACGGAAATTCCAACTGCAGAATCAACACCAACAAGCTCTCTGGCGGGTTCAAACCCTGGACATTTATCCAACGCCACCCTGGCAAAATTTCTCGATGCCGTCGAATCCCCCATATTTTTAGCCACCTTCGCCAGATACCAATATATCCGAAAATGGTTGTATCCTAATTGGAGTGTTCTTTCGAAATCCTCTCTTGCCTTTTCATAGACTCCTTCTTTGGCATAAACCAAACCTCGCCAAAGGCGATAATGCATTCCAAGACCGAATTTCTCAGATTCTTTTACTTCATTAGGTAGATTAACAATTACATCCCGGTCAGACCCAGAACTGTTAGATATAACCTCTTCTGCTTGCAGAACTTCATCTATATTCCCGCGTTCAAAAGCCCGGCTAATTGTGCAAGCCTTGGCCACATCGCCAAATTCTAAATAGTTTCTTCCAATAGTAATGAGCAACACATCGCCTATAACAACAAAGCTTGCTTCCGGAAAAAGCGAATTCATTTTCTCACGAAGAATATTTACTGTTGGGTATCCTGTTAGAGACTCACGCTTAACATACTTGTCATCTACAAAACATCTAAGATCATCTATCAAAATAATTGATTCTTTAACGCCAGAATTTTTTATTGCCAACAATTCTTCAATAATTGGCGTATTTTTTTTTCCTTTTGCTGTCTGAACCTCACTATAATGTGCATCCAACCAGAATATTATTGGCTTATTTATTCCTGGCAACACATTATTCAATACATCACCGCTTTCGCCTTGATGAATACTTATTTTATTATTTGTATTAAATTTTTTTTTCGCTTTATTGTATAAATCTTCACTAAGTTCTATGGAATGAACAGTAGAGAATATTTTTGAAGCTAGGGCTGTCGTCTCCCCCAAGAACGTGCCTGTTTCAATGAAAACATCAATTCCAGTGAATTTCTTCAATAACACTAAAAATTCTGGATTTAATACTCCAGAATTTGTTTTTACACGCTGCAACCCTACCATTTCATGCATCAGATCTACCCTTGTTGTAGCGGTTTAGTCATTTACCCTTACCATTTAATGACTAAAGATAATTAAACAACGACAACCCCTGCACTTTCACATAGGCTTGTTGGGCTGCCTGTAAGCCTGCTAGTTGCAAATTCAGGTCCGTTACTGCCTCTGCATAGTCCAAATCTTTAATTTCAGACAAGGTTTTTTCCATTTGCAGAGTGAAAGACTCATTAATCTCCATCTGCTTTCCTGTGGTATTAAGACGTGCCCCCACACGCGCACGGGAATCCAGAATATTTCCCAATGCTTGATCCAGGTCGCTGACCACCCGATTCATGGCATTGTGGAACTGGGTACGATCTGCATCGGTATTCAAATTGGTTTCTAGTGCATTTACCAGATTGTCCAACGTGGTAAACATGTCTTGGTAATTCGAACGCTTCACCTCATACATATCACCCGGAGCTGGTTCACCCGAAATACTAACGAACGCCCCGTTAGCATCCAACCCTGAAATCAATGCATCCTCTTGATATTGCACCCCACCGAACGTAAGCAAGTCAGTAACCTCATATACTGCCCTGGCCAAACCTGCGGATGCAGGTGGAGCAACAATAATGTCATTACGGTCATAGACATAATACTCAACGGGATCATCAGGATTATTTGGAGGAACCGTTGGGCCTGTAAATTTGATAGTGTAGTCTTCAGGCACATAATTGGACCCTACCGAACCAGGGTCAATGATGCCTGTGCCAGTATTGGTTGCAAAATCGCCCGTGGTAAATGTGCCATTGCCATTGCGCACATGGTAGAAAACAGCCTCGCCTGCATCGCTGACGGGCACGGAGGTACTGGGGCCAATCTTCAGAAAGCGCTGCCCATCGTCACCTTTATACAGCACCTGACCAGTAACGGAATCAGGCACAAACGGACGAGTTTTTCCTTGAAAACCTGAAAACAGATATTCGTTTGTTGCATCCTTGCTATTCGCCAAATCCAGTACTTGCAGATAAATCTGTTTGATCTCTTCGGCAATAAAACGACGGCTCTCGTTTGTCTGGCTGTCACTATTTGCATTAATTGTCAGCTCACGTACGCGTTGCAGTGCGTCATTAACTCCTTCGAGAACACCTTCCTGGGTTGCCAGACGGTTATCCGCATAACTCGCATTAACACCGAATTGGGTAAACACCGCCAAGGATTCTTCAAAACGAAGTGCTCGCGATGAAGCATAAGGATCTTCTGATGGCGACAACAGGCGCTGTCCAAGCGATACTTTTAACTGGGTTTTGTTCAGTTTGGACTGCTGCTCAGTCATTGCACCCACTGAGGTGCTAGATAAAAATGAAGTTGAGACACGCATTAGCTATTACCTCCTTACTGCAGCCATCAGTGTTTGAAACACTTCGTCAGCGGCTGCGATTACTTGTGCTGCAGCAGCGTATGCCTGCTGATACTTC
Organism: Gammaproteobacteria bacterium; assembly: GCA_029884425.1. Taxonomy (NCBI): domain Bacteria; kingdom Pseudomonadati; phylum Pseudomonadota; class Gammaproteobacteria; species Gammaproteobacteria bacterium. Next base: position 62,330 of record JAOUHV010000011.1, on the reverse strand, counting down.
AACAGGTTTGCCGCTTCTTCATCCAGATTGACACCAGAAACACTTTCACGCACTGCCTGGGCTTCGTGCAACAAGGCGCTCTGTGCCTGTTCATTGATCTGTGATTGGCGGGTCTGATTTCCCACACTTACAACCAGTTCACTGTAAGCATCATGATATGAGGCATTTCCGCCGATCATGGTGCCTTTGATTTGCAGCGCTGCCAGTTCCAAGGCATTGCGGTTGTCACTCACACCGTTGGTATTGAAGTTCACCATGAACTCATCACCAGGCTGGGGAACTCCATCCAGGCGAATGCGATAACCATAATCAACTGCGCCAGGCGTAGGAAATACATCATGACCAACATTGGAAGTCGGGTCGTAAGCAATACCTGTTTCGATAGGCACTAACGTGTTCGCATCTATAATGCTGTAGGACATGGGTACAGCTAAAGGTGGATCATCAAATCGAATCACAATAGGAGGCGACAGACTACCAGGAACGGTAGTAAACGCAGGATTAGTGAAATCAACGACGGTTGCTTCATTAATCTTCGCGTTACCCAGATTTTTGGTCGCAATGCCTGTCGTTAGCGGTCCAGCAGCCGCAATACGATTGGGGTCTTCGATTAATTTCTCAAAGATACGCGCTGAATTACGCGTAGGGCGAATATAAAAAGTGTCACCGGCCACAGGGGTGTTGGTGATCTCGATTTCCAAACCATCCACTGGGTTAAATACGATAGGCGGACCACCAGCGGCCACAGTTAATGTTGTTTTGGCGTTGTTGGACAGATTGGTGAGCGTATAATTCGCCCCATCATAATTCATTCGATATTCATCCGTCGTCAGTGCGGTAATATCGACAACACGGGTCGTCACTGTTTCTGCACCGACATTGAAAACACTGGATGTGCTTAGTGGCTGAGGCTCCACAAAAAAGTCTGTGCCCAACAAACCATCCAGATCCACACCTAGCTTATGTTGGTCATTAAACGTCTCGGCGATAGCCATGGACAGACGCCCCAGGTGATTTTTTGCAGGATTCAGAACTTCATCACGAAACTTCAGTACACCACCTAGCTGACCGCCGTTAATCATGCGGGTAATCGGAACCAGAGTACCATTGGGCATGGTATAAGCGACTTCGAAATTTTCTGGATCATCAGGATTGGCCCGACCAACCAGGTCCATGGTTTGTGTGCCCAGCACCAGACTTTGCCCCATGCCCACATACACGTTTTGCATGCCATTATTTTCAGTAACGATGTTGACATTGATGCGTTTTGACAATTCGTCAATCAAATGATCGCGGCGGTCGAGCAAGTCATTGGGTGGCTGACCACCGCTGATACCGGATGCCACAATGATGTCATTATTCAAATCAGCGATATTTTTTGCCAGTGCATTGATTTCGCCGACCACGTTGACGATGCGATCATTGGCTGTCACCGTCAGGTCATCCAACCATTCATCCATGGTATCAAAGCGATCCACCAATCCCTGAGCATTGGTCAGCATTACTTCGCGTGCAGGGATAGAACTTGGGTCATCTGACAAACCCTGCACTGAATCAAAAAAAGCATTCAGTGCTGAGGCAATGCCCGCATCAGGGTCAGCCAGAAGATTATCCACCTGCTCGGAAAGATGCCGTAGCTCGGAGAAAAATTCAGTTGAAGAACTGCGCGAACGCACCTGATTGGTAGCATGTTCATCAAACATGCGACGAGTGGTCTGAACATCAACGCCGTTACCAATGAAACCCATGCCGCTGGGAATGGGACGCTGAGCCGTTAGTTCAACGCGCTGCCGTGAATAGCCTTCAGTGTTGACGTTGGAAATATTATGACCGGTCGTTGACAAATTGCGCTGAAATGCAATAAGACCAGAGACACCGATATTAAAAATGCTACCTGATGGCATAAGTTGCTCCTATTCCCATCACTCTGACTGTGCGCTGGCATCAGCCAGTTGCGTTGGCGCCAAGGTTTGGCGCTGCATAATCGCTTTTATCTTTTCTGCATAACGAGGATCCGTGGCATAACCAGCCTGCTGTAATTCCTCGACATAGCGATGACTGTCACCGGCATGCTTCACCGCTTCGCTATAACGTGGACTGTTTTTGATCAAGTTTGCATAGTCCGCAAAACTCTGTTCATAGGAATCGTAACTGCGGAAGCGTGCTTGTTCTTTGCGGGCAATACCGTCGCGGTATTCCAGCGTCGCCACTTGGGCACTGCCGCCACCCCAGCGCGAATCAGCTTTGATATTGAACAGGTTGTTGCTGCTGCTGCCATCGGCGTTACGCACTACCGCCCCGCCCCAACCCGTTTCCAGTGCTGCCTGAGCCAACAACACTTCAGGTTTCACACCCAACTCGGCGGCGCTACGCTGCGCCAGCGGATACAGATTTTTCACAAACGACTCTGGATCACCGGCATTGAAATCAATTGTTGGGGATATGGGCTTCAGCTGCGGTGATTGTTCAGCAGCTACAGGTTCACTGACGTTCGCCGCTGTGACATCAAACATTGCTACAGGCGGTTCAACCATGTTGTCACGCCCCTGCTCTGCAGCAGCAACCGCACGACGTTGCGTTACATGCAATTGGTTGGCAGTGGCAACTGCAGAAGACGTCACCACCGGCGTTGTTTTCGCCTCTTTTTTGTCTGCCGCAGGCAGATAACGACCAAGCTGTTCAACCAGTACGTTGGCCAAGCCTACGGAACCGTTTTTACTCAATTCCATCACCAACTGATCGTCGTACATGTCGCGATAAAACGATCCGCTTTCTGAATCAAACATGGGATCGCCAAAGCTTGCGTCGCGCATGGACTTGAGCATCATTTTCATGAAGATGGATTCAAACTGCTGAGCGACCTCGCGCAATGCCTGTTTTTCATCCTTGCGCGACTGGCGACGGATGTCATTCAGACCATTGATATTGAGATAGACATCAGCGCCGGTGGAAATCATTTTGTGCTCACTCTGGTTAGACCTTTACCAGGTGACTTCAAGATATGTGCCACTGCCTATTTAATCGGCACAATGAAAATAACTGCTTTAAAAACAACCAATTGGAAGGGAATTTAACTCAAGACCGAGTCTTATTGAGCTTAAAAACAATTTGCCGCCGGATGAGGGCGGCAAACTCTGGCCAGGCGGCAATTCGCCGCTTAGATGATGATCAGCTCGGCGCGCAACGCACCAGCTTCTTTGAGCGCTTCAAGTATTGCCACCAAATCACCGGGCGAGGCACCCACCTGATTCACTGCACGAACAATTTCATCCAATGAAACGCCAGGATTGAACATAAACATTTTGTTGTTTTCCTGAGTAATCTGAATATTGGTAGCCGGTAAAACAGCGGTCTGACCACCACTGAGTGGCGCTGGCTGACTCACTTGCGGTTGCGGTGTGATCCGCACCGTCAAACTGCCGTGGGACACCGCGGCAGGTTGCACCTGCACATGATTGCCAATCACCACTGTGCCGGTGCGCGAGTTGATAATCACACGTGCCGCTGCTTCACCCGGTTCAATCTGAATGTTTTCCAGTTCTGCGGCAAAAGCCACGCGTTGCGAAGCATCCTGTGGTGCTTGCACTCGCACCGTTGATCCATCCACCGCCGCAGCCACACCTTCACCCATGATTTTATTTATGCCCTTCGCCAAACGATTAGCCGTTGTAAAATCCGCTACGTTCAAATTGAGCAACACGCTACTGCCTTCGCCAAAGCTGCTGGGAACAGTACGCTCAACACTCGCACCATTGGGAATGCGTCCAACGCTGGGAACATTGACAGTCACACGTGAACCGTCAGCCGCGGCACCAAAACCGCTGACAATCAAATTACCTTGAGCCAGTGCATACACCTGACCATTCACCGCCTTTAGCGGCGTCATCAACAAACTGCCACCACGCAAACTTTTGGCATTACCGATGGATGCCACGGTAACATCAATCCGCTGGCCGGGTTTGGCAAACGCGGGCAATTCAGCGGTCACCGACACAGCGGCCACATTTTTCAGCTGTGGGTTCACATTAGGCGGCAATACAATGCCAAACTGTGACAACATGCCGCGCAAACTCTGCACGGTAAACGGCGTTTGCTGGGTTTGATCACCCGTGCCATCCAAACCAACCACCAACCCGTAACCCACCAACTGATTGCTGCGTACGCCGGCAACGGATGCGAGGTCTTTGATACGTTCAGCCAACACCGGTTGTGCTGTACACAGCATGAGCGCGATGACACTGATAATTTTTTTCATACATTCATCCTGTTAAAACGGCCACCAGGCGCTGCTGACCAAGCGTGAAAACAATCCGGGCGAACCCGCATCCGCCAGCGAACCTTCGCCGCTGTAGATGATGGACGCATTCGCAACACTGGAAGACAAAATACTGTTGTCCGGACGAATGTCTGCAGGTCTGACCAAGCCAGATAATTTTACGAACTCGCTGCCCTGATTCAGTTGCAAACGTTTTTCGCCACGCACCAGCAAATTGCCGTTGGGTAAGACTTCAGTCACCACCACCGTCAAACGGCCACTGAGGCTGTTGCTTTGGCTCGCATCACCAGTACCATTAAAATCGCGCGACTGCCCCACCGATGCGCTGAACAATTCGGTGCCGTTGTACGTCACGGGCTTGCCCATGATACTTGGCCCCGGCAAGTCGATATTGCTCGACTTGGCGGTTTTGGTACTCACCGATTTGGACGCGTTGGTGCTTTCTTGCAAAATGACTGTAATCAAATCACCAACGCGCTTGGACGACATATCCGCGTACAAGCTCATGCCATAGCCGCCCTGATACAAGCCACCATCTTCAGTGGGTGGTGGTTCTGCTACCACCGGACGCACTGGCGCGTATTCAGGATCTGGCTTTGGCGGCGGATTGAGACTGCACGCCGCACTCAGCAAAATCACAGGAAACACTAATAGTCGCTTCATATCATTACCCTATCGGTTAGAGTGTCTGATTCAAGTTACGCAGCATGCCATCCACAGCGGCGACGGCTTTTGAATTCATTTCATAAGCGCGTTGTGCTTCGATCATGTTGACCAACTCTTCAACAACATTGACGTTGGAACTTTCAATCGATCCTTGAATCAAGGTGCCTATGCCATTCTGACCAGGTGCGCTGTCCTGCGGTGGACCACTGGCAGCGGTTTCGATGTACAAGTTCTCACCCATGGGCTGCAGACCGGAGGGATTGATAAAATCTGACAGTTGCACCTCACCAACCTGAGTCACTGTTGGCGTGCCTGGTTCCGAGACCGTCACTACTCCATCGTTGCCCACCGTAAACGACATCGCGTTAAACGGCACAGTAATCGGCGGATCCAACAGATAACCTGTTGCAGTCACTACCCGGCCTTCATGATCAACACGAAACGCACCGTCACGCGTATACGCCACCTGACCATTGGGCAGTTGAATACGGAAAAATCCGCGCCCCTGAATCGCCATATCGTAAGTGTTATCTGTCTGGATGAACGCGCCTTGCGTATGCAGCTTTTCTGTTGCAACCGTACGCGCACCACTGCCCAGCATGAAACCCGAAGGCAAAATGGTGTCTTCGCTACTTTTGCCGCCTGGCTGACGAACATTTTGATAAATCAAATCCTGAAAAATACCGCGGCTCTTTTTGAAGCCGGCGGTGCTCACGTTGGCCAAGTTGTTCGAGATGACCGACATACGTGTGGACTGTGTTTCCAGTCCGGTTTTGGCAATCCATAGTGATCGATCCATAGCACCCTCACTCATACTGACTATGCTTGGTAATATTCAATTGCCGTACCAATGCATCACAAAACCAAACTCTTTTTATTCGCGAAAAAAAACGGCGCCTCAAAGGCGCCGCTGTGTGTACGATTCAATATTGCTGTTAACTGATACGCATCAAAGTATCTGTGGCCTGATCGTTGTCTTGCGCCGCTTTCATCACCTTGGTTTGCATATCAAAATTGCGTTGCAGCGTGATCATTTTCGCCATGGCTTCAACCACATTGACGTTGCTGCTTTCCAGCATGCCGGTCATGACACGCATATTCAAATCCGCATCCGCAGGATTGCCCTCACGCGTGCGAAACAGGCCATCGCTGCCTTTTTCCATGTTGGCGTTGCCCGGATTAACCATCTTGATGCGGCCAACATCGGCCATGGTGGCCGCATTTTGCCCCAGCGGTTGAATGCGGATAGAACCGTCATTGCCGATAGACATACTTTGCGCCGGCGGAATCACAATCGGTCCGGCATTTCCCATCACCCGCAAACCGGTGCCCGTCAGCAAAAAGCCTCTGGCGTCCACACGAAAATCGCCGGCACGAGTATAGGCCTCACTGCCATCCGGTCCTTCCACGGCAAACCAGCCATTGCCCTTGATGGCCATGTCCATTGGATTGCCTGTAGTAATCATCGCACCCTGGCGAAAATCAATGCCAGGCCGTTCCGTCATGGAGTAAGCCCGGCTGGGATGGCCGGGCCCAAACACAGGCATACTGCGAAATTGCTCTAAATCGGCGCGAAAGCCGGTGGTGTTGACGTTCGCCAGATTGTGGTTGTTCAACCCCTGCGCGTACATCGACTCTTGCGCAGCGGTCATACCGATATAGAGCATTCTATCCATAAACTACATACCTCGATCAATTATCGGATTTGCAGCAATGTCTGGGTTAGCTGATCGGCAGTACTAATGACCTGGGCATTTGCCTGATAGTTGCGTTGCGCAACAATCATGTTGACCAGTTCATCTGCAATTTCCACTGTCGACGCTTCAAGCGCACCCGCCTGGATCAAACCCAGACTGGCTGTTCCTGGCTGACCCAAAACCACATCACCAGCATCAAAGGTTTCTACCCACAGAGAATCCCCTTTCTGGCGCAAGCCTTGAGGATTGGCTACGGTTGCCAAACCCACCATGCCAAGAATTTCTGCGTTACCATTAGTGTAACGAGCATAGACTATGCCATTTTCTTCAACGTCGAAGCCGGTGAGTCGACCTGTGGTAAAACCATCCTGGGAAAGATCGTTAACCGCAAACTCACTACCGTATTGCGTAGTAGGTCCGTAATCAAATGTCAGGTTCAGCGGCGCAGAGCCTGTGGTGGTATTAATGGTGTCCAACGTCAAAGTGGTTGTTGATGTCGCGCCAACAGTCACATTCGCCAGCGTACCGTCAGTATTAAATCGCATCACTGCAGGCGTACCTGCGCCAGCGGCAACCGCACCTACGGTATCAAAAGGAGAAGTAGGCAATCCATCCACTTCGGTAAATACCTGCCAAGTATTGCTTGCTACCGTAGGAGAATCATCGACTTTACGATAATACATGGTCACCACATGTGGCGCTCCCAAACTGTCATATACTGTAGACGCAGTTACATGATGGTAGGTTGCAGGGTCTGCAGGAGAGAATGGAGGTACGGTATCCGTGTTAAAGACAGTACCACCCGCAGTAGGTATTACTAGCGGTGTCAAATCGCCATCCACATTCAAATTCACATCAATTTGCGTTGTTGCGCGTGGCGCGCCGATGTCGGATTTCAACTGCAGATCTATCAACGAACCAGTGTTAAAGGTGGTATTGGCACCGACAGTGACGGCTGGAAAAACCTGCAAGGTCTGGCCAGTATTGTTGACCACAAAACCATCGCGGTTCAAACCAAAGGTACCGTTGCGCGACAGGTAACGACCTTTGTCATCTTCGACAATAAAGAATCCCTGACCAGTAATCGCCAAGTCAGTTGCGTTATCTGTATATTCAATATTCCCCTGAGCAAACATCTGACGAATATTGGGAGTACGCACACCAGAACCATTAGTCACGTTGGTAATGGAGCCATAAGCTTGGGCATACACGTCAACAAACTCAGCACGCGATTTTTTGAAGCCAACCGTCGCCGAGTTAGCGATATTATTACCGGTTACCGAAAGGTCGGTGGACGCTGCATGCAAACCACTTAAAGCGATACGAAAAGGCATAAGAAACTCCTTACATCAAGGAAAATTTACCGAACAACCAGTAACCACTACACACGCATTTCACTACATAATTTCGCGAATCTTGTCGATGTCCATAGCGCCAAAACCAGCGACGTTCAATTTCATCTTTTCACCGTTACGTCCGAGCGTAACGCTATCAACCGGCGCCAACATGTGCGTTGTCAGCGCAATCTGTTCATCCTTTGCGTCCAGGGCCGTTGCCCTGATAGAATACTTTCCAGCTTTTACTGGATTGCCGGCATCATCCAGACCATCCCAGACAAATCGTTCCAAACCGGAATCCATCGCTCCCATGCGCATGGTTCGCACCAGCTCACCATTGGCGCCAACGACTTCCAGTTTGACACTTTTTACCGGTTCATCCGGCTCAATGGCACCGGCCATGAATCGATCCTGGCCCTCGACATGCTCAGGCAAAAATCCTGAGCCACCTGGCACAAGTACCAGACGCCCTACCAGACTCGATGCCTGCAATGCCTGATTGGACATAAAACTGTTTGCCAGATTGTCGATGGACTTTTGCATGTCCTGCAGTCCGGAAACCGTGCTGAACTGTGCCATCTGACCCAAGAACTCCCCATTATCCTGCGGTTTTAGTGGATCCTGGTTCTGCACTTGCGCCATCAACAGTTTCAAAAAATCCGCCTGCGCCAGGCCATTCTGATCTTTTTTCTCAGCCTGCTTCTTCTGGATACCCAGTTGGTCGTACAGCGGATTGTTATTAATTTCTTTTGGCATGGCTTCTACTCCGAGCTAATTACCCTTTGCCACTTACTGTCCCAGACGTAATGTGGCCAGCATTAACTGCTTTGCGGTATTCATAACCTCTACATTACTCTGGTACGAGCGGGATGCGGAGATCATATTAGCCATTTCTTCAACAACATTCACATTGGGCAGATGAATGTACCCCTTGGCATCAGCCAACGGATGCTCTGGTTCGTAGCGCATGCGCAACTCTGCCTTGCTTTCCACGATACCTTTTACCTTCACCCCGGCCTGGTGAGCACTTTCCATAAAAGGATCCATGACGGTGGCAAACACCGGATGTCGGGCGCGGTAAGTTTTTTCCGTACTGCTGCTTACCGTTTCCGCATTTGCCAAGTTACTGGACGTAACATTCAACCGGATGGACTGGGCACTTAGGGCCGAGCCTGCAACATCAAATACTCCGAACAGAGACATGATTATTGACCTCCACCTTTCAGTGCTTCATTCAAACCTTTAAACCGCCCGGTGAGAAAACCCAGTGTTGTCTGATACTGCACGGCGTTTTCTGCAAAACGGGCTTTTTCCATTTGTGTATCCACCGTATTTCCATCAATGGATGCCTGATGGGGGTAACGGTATAGCACTTCAGCAGATGCCGCCCCATTGCCAGATGGCTGGATGTGGTTACCATGCGTGGTACGCATTGTGCCCTCACCAGGCTTACCAGCAGACTGTTTCAACGCTTCGCGAAAATCGATATCGCGAGCCTTGTAGTTTGGGGTATCAGCATTCGCCAGGTTGGACGCAATGATCCCGTTTCGGCGCGCCCGCACATACAGCGCTTGTTCATGTATCCCCATGGCCTTGTCGAGATCAAATCGCATCCTGTGAACTCCTGTGTGTGGTGGTTCCCAAGATATTCAGCAATCCGTATGCCACTCTGTCACGCCATGGAAAATTGCTCTGTAAACGTCGAAAACACAAGGGTTGAGACAGAAAAATACGGGCGGGAGAAATGGAAAATCAGAAGGGGTTGGCAGATCTGCCCTGGCAAGGCGGCAAGCGGCTGCCACCCTGCCAGGCTCAGCGTTACCTAGCCGAGGCGGTAAACCACCCCTTGCGGCAAACGGGACATCACGAAACGGCCAGTATAACGATTCGGTGCTTCCGATCCACCCAGCATCAAATAACCATTGGGACTGAGCTGGCTGGCCATGCGCTCAAGAATGTCGCTCTTGAGTGAAGAAGAGAAATAAATCAGCACGTTACGGCAAAATATCACATCAAACGTGCCCAACGACGCGTAACTTTGTTGCAAATTCAACAATTTAAACTGCACGCGCGACTGGATTTCCGGCCGCAGCTGCCAGGTGTTGTCTTTGTTGGTAAAAAATCGATCCCTGCGGGCAGGCTCCAGGCCACGACTTATTTCCGCCTGGTCATAAATCGCCTCGCGGGCGTAGTCCAGAACGCGGGAAGAAATATCCGTCGCAACGATTTGCACCCCTTGGGGGAATGTTCCCGGATTGGCCTGCAAAAACTCCTGCACCACCATGCTCAACGAATACGGCTCCTGCCCGGTTGAACAGGCAGCCGACCAGATACGCAATGGCTTGTTTTGCTGGCGCGCATACTGGGGCAAAATCTCGGCCTTCAGCAACTCAAACGGGTAGACATCACGAAACCACATGGTCTCGTTGGTGGTCATTGCGTTGATGACCTTATCCTTGATACCGGGAATACGGTTGGTTTGCAGACAGCGCACCAGTTCACCGTAATTGGCCATCTGATGTTCATCCAAAATACGACCCAAACGGCTGCTGACCAGATAGTGCTTGTTTTCTCCCAGCAAAATCCCCGACGTCTGCTCCAGATATCCCCGGAACGCATCGTATTCCTCTTTGGTGAGCGCTTGATTCAATTGATTGCCTTCCCCACGTTGTACAACTTTTCCTGAATGATCAGCTGGCTACGCGCTCAATATTCCGTTATTTAGTGCGCTTTGGCAAACTCGGTGACAAATCCTCGAATTTGCTCACCAAGCTCCTCCCGGTCAAACTTTGACAGGAACCCATCCGCCTGTACCTGCTCCAGCAACGACGAATTAAACACCCCGCTCAGTGAAGTGTGCAACAACACCTTCAAATCCCGCAATTTCGGATCACGCCGAATATTGCTGGTCAGAGTGTAACCATCCATTTCCGGCATTTCTACGTCCGAAATGACCAAGGCCAGTTTAGCTAGCTTGTCTGGCTCGTTATCGCGCCACTGCTGCAACAATTTCAACGCCTTAGCGCCGTCTTCAACAAGCACGCCGTCCACCCCGGTCTGCTTCATGGTACGCTCAATCTGGTGTCTCGCGACAGAAGAATCATCCGCCACCAATACGAAATATTGGGCCGCGACAGCACGAAAATCCTCGTCGACGCTATCAGCTTCGGCCTCATCCAGCCGCTGGCCAGTTACATCAAACAGAACGCGCTCAACGTCCAAAATTTCAATCAGTTCGTCATCGATTCGAGTCACCGCGGTCAAAAAATGTCCTTTGCCGGCGGCCGCAGGCGGCATTTGCACTTCGTCCCAGTTTTTATTGACGATGTGCTCTATTTTAGGCACCAAAAAGCCCTGCACCGAGCGATTGTACTCGGTCACAATTACCGAACAATGGGAAACATCCTCAACCTTGGGTTTACCCACCGCCATTTGAATATCAATCACACTGATCGTCTGACCACGCAAATTGGCCAAACCAATCACTGCCGGATGCGAATGAGGTACACGGGTTAATGTCGGACAACTAATCACTTCCCGGACCTTGAATACGTTAATGCCATAACGCTGCTTACCATCCAAACGAAAAAGCAATAATTCCAAGCGGTTATGTCCAACCAGCTGGGTTCTTTCATCCACTTTGCTCAATACGTTTGCCATAGGCTCCACCGATTTCTGCATGTAGTCCGGATTTATATCGGCAATAACTCCCTGTTCTTCATGGCGATATATCCCCAAGAACACCATAACAGGCACGGATACTGCTTATTTCTGCACTACCACTTTATCGAGTTCTGTCAGGATCATGCTCAAAACGATTTCTCTCACCTTCGCGTTGCTGATGCCAGCGATCGTTTTTTCCCAGGAAAAACACGATCCGGAAGCCATTCGCCAGCAGGTCAGAGACTTCACCCAGCAAGCAGCCCAGTCGGTCAGCCCCAGCGGTACTCTCATTGATTTGAATGTCGGCAAGCTCAGCGAGTTTCTTAACCTGCAAAAATGCGCGGAAACTCCCGAACTGTTTGTAAATAATGGGAATATTGGCCAACGCCACGTCACCATAGGCGTCCGCTGCACAACCGGCAACACCTGGACGGTTTACCTTCCCGTGGTCATCCAGCGCCACGCCAAGGTATTGGTCGCCAACCGCCACCTCCGCAGGGGCCAGACACTGACCACCCAGGACGTTCGCGAAGAAATTCTGGATCTGAACAGCCTCAGTCGCGGTTATCTTACTGATCGCAATGCCATTGTTGGCCTGGTCGCCACCCACAACCTGAGCAACGGCCTCCCCCTGCGCTCCGACACCGTCTATCAAGGAAATACCGTCAGCAAAGGCGACAAGGTCACCATCGCCGCTGATTTGCAAGGTATCGCCATCAAAATGGCCGGCGAAGCCATGGCCAAAGGCATGACCGGCGAGCTTATTCCCGTAAAAAATCTCTCCTCCAATAAAATTATCGAGGCAGAGATCGTGCGTCCAGGAGTGGTACAGATCAGGATGTAAGCAATTGTTTTATTTAAACAATAGACTATCATTGACAGAGCAAGCCAGACTGGAACTGGGCTTTTTTTGCCAAGCCCGTCACATTCTGGGATTTTTTTCTAAAGAAGCAATCTGCGTGGACGATAACCGTTTGCAGAATAGCATCTGGAGGAATAGCGATGGCTGTCAACAACATCAACGGATCCGCTGGAGCCCAAATTCATGCTCTTTATGGACGTGTACAGGGTCAATCCACCTCAACGGAACAGCAAGGCACGCAGCATGCGGCTTCAGCCCCTGGAAGCGCGACCGCCGATGCCGTCTCGTTTACCAGCACGGCCGAACAACTGCGCCAGGCCGAGAAAGCACTGGCCAACCATCCGGTGGTCGACAGCCGCCGGGTTGATACTATCCGCGACCAAATTGCCTCCGGCACCTTTGAAATCAATGCTCCACGCATTGCCGACAAAATGATCCAGATGGAACGCATGTTTGGTGGCTAACAGGACATAAACCATGAGCCCGACCTTTGCCAGCATCGCCAAAACACTCCTTGAGCAACAGACCAGCGTTGCGGAACAACTATTGGCACTGCTGCAGAAGGAATACCGCCTGCTCAAGCGGGAGGATGAAGGGGATCTCAGCGACCTGACCCAGGCCAAACTGGTTCAGGTCAACCTGCTGGAAGACCTGACCGCTCGCTGGCTGGGCTCGCTCAAGCAGGCGAAGGTCGAGATCACCCTCGACAGCATCCACGCTGCACTGGAAAAACAAGACCCTGGCCAGTCCCTGGGACTGGTCAGTCTCTGGGAAAAACTGGGAGCCGTTGCCAGTGAATGCCAGCGGCAGAACACGGTCAATGGCGCCATTCTGGTGGTTCGCGAACAAACCACCCAGACGGCGCTGGACATCCTGCGCGGCAAGGTGCCCGGCGAAGAGGTCACCTACTCGGCCAAAGGGCGCTCCAGCGGCTATACCGCGCCACGCGGTTCCGGCGGCACCTTGGGTAAAGCCTGATCCCGCAGCGGCAACACCTTGCCGGCGGCGATGCGGCAAACCTTTGCCGCCTGTCTCTCAACGGTAGCGTTTTGCCAGTTCCTGGGGCGATACCCCCAAAAAATAAGCCAATCGCAGTCGCCACATCAGCCAGATGGTCCGCCAAGGACCGTTTTGTTCCCAACGCCGACTGGAAGTCACCACCCTCAGCCGTGAGCACCAGGGCCTGGCATAGCGACGCAGGGTTTTGCTTAGCGCCACATCCTCCATCAGCGGAATTTCTGGAAATCCACGCACGCCGACGAACAGAGGCCGGCGCACAAACATCGCCTGATCGCCAGTCGCCACACCCGTCAACCGCGAACGCCAGTTCATCATTCGCTCCACCAGGCGCAACACCCAGGCCGAACCGGACAGACGCACATCAAACCGTCCCCAACCATGGGTCCGCAGCGCGCACATCAATTCGCTCTCGACCTGTTCGGGCAAAGTGGTATCGGCGTGCAGAAACAGCAATACATCGCCGCTGGCACTAGCCGCTCCGGCATTCATCTGCCGCGCCCGGCCACGCCCGACCTGCAGCACACAATCCGCCAGCGGCGAGGCAAGCGCAACGGTCTGATCGTCGCTGCCACCATCGACCACGATGACTTCGTGTCCGCGCTGCCGCAACAACTGCAATCGCTGCAGATGGGCAACAATTCCCACCTGCTCATTGAGCACCGGTATCACCACGCTGATTTTTATTTCGCTAATTGAGGGCGCCGCCACAACTACTGCCCTGACCAGCGGTGCAACCATAACAGTGATCGGCGACCACGATCGGATGACCGATCAATTCGTCGGCGCGTAAATCGCGCAAATGCACGCTACGGCCACCGGCCATTCGCAGCGGCAATTCCAGTTGCTGATTAAAATCGCAGTCATAAACAAAACCCTGCCAATCCACACTGATCAGGGTTTTGCACATCACCTGCGCCAAATTGGTTTCACTGAACGAGGATTTGAGCAACTGCATGTATTCGCTGAATTGCCCTTTGGAAATCAGCGTACTGCCAAAACGCTTGATTGGCATGTTGGTGATAGTGAACAGGTGATTGAACTCGATAGCGTAATGTTCGCGCAGATGCGCCTTGTAGTCCTGTTCCAACGCCTGCTGCGGCGGCGGCAATGACGGCCCCTGCGGGTTATACACCAGATTCAGCATTAATCCACTGCCCGGCACACCGTACCCTAGCGCATTCAATTTTTTTAATCCGGAGATGCTGGCATCAAACGTCCCTGCACCTCGTTGCGTATCGACATTTTCCTGCAGGTAACACGGCAGCGAAGCGACTATCTCGACCTGATGTTCGGCCAAAAACTCGGCCAGACCTTCCTGGCCTGGCTCGCTCAAAATGCTCAAATTGCAACGATCGATCACCTGTCGTCCCAAACTGCGCGCCTGGGCAACCAAACGCCGAAAGTGCGGGTTAAGTTCCGGCGCACCTCCAGTCAAATCCAGGGTGGTAACTTCGCTGCGACGAACAAACGCCAACACCTCATCCACCATCGCCGCACTCATTTGTTCCTTGCGCCCCGGCCCGGCGTTGACGTGGCAATGCAAACAGCTCTGGTTGCACACATAGCCCAAATTAACCTGCAAGGTCTGCAATCGGCCACGGCGTAACGCGGGAAAATCACTGGCTTGCAACAATGGCAAGGTTGCGTGCATAAAGGGGAAACTCCTGACTAATTTGCTGTTCCAAACAATACATCATGAGTTCGGATTGTGCGAATCTGCAATATCGTTATAAGTTTTTCTTATTTACTTTTAAATTGATATACATTGCTGGCATACTTGCCGGCCTTAACGTGATTCAACAAGGGAAGTAACCGAATGAGCAAGCTGATTTCACCCTACGGTGGCGAGTTAAAAGATCTGTACCTGAACGCGCAAGAGGCCGCACAAGAAAAAGCAGCCGCGCTGAATTATCCATCCTGGGACCTGACTCACCGCCAAATCTGTGATGTGGAATTGCTGCTCAACGGTGGTTTCTCGCCGCTGGAAGGCTTCCTGAGCGAAGCCGACTACAGCGGCGTGGTCGATAACATGCGCCTGGCCAACGGCACCCTCTGGACCATGCCCATCACCCTGGACGTGTCCGAAGACTTCGCCAGCAAACTATCCAAAGGCGACAACATTGCCCTGCGCGACCAGGAAGGGGTGATGCTGGCTACCATGGAGGTTTCCGACATCTGGACCCCCAACAAATCCAAAGAGGCGGCAAACGTTTTCGGTGCCGATGACATGGCTCACCCGGCAGTTGCCTACCTGCACAACAAGGCCGGCAAAATCTACCTGGGCGGCAAACTCAAGGGCCTGGATGCGCCACACCACTACGACTACCAGCCTCTGCGCCAAACACCCAAGCAACTGCGCGAAGTGTTCGAGCAGCGCGGCTGGCGCAAAATCGTGGCTTTCCAGACCCGTAACCCCATGCACCGCGCCCACCAGGAACTGACGTTCCGTGCCGCGCAACAGGCCGAAGCCAATCTGCTAATCCAACCCGTGGTCGGCATGACCAAGCCTGGCGACATTGACCACTACTCCCGCGTACGCTGCTATCAGCACGTACTGGCCGAGTACCCTGCCCAAACCACCATGCTGAGCCTGCTGCCGCTGGCGATGCGCATGGCCGGTCCTCGCGAAGCGGTATGGCACGCCATCATCCGCCGTAACTACGGCTGTACTCATTTCATCGTTGGCCGTGACCACGCCGGCCCAGGCAACAACAGCCAGGGTCAGGACTTCTACGGCCCTTACGACGCGCAGGATCTGGTGAAAGCTCACCAGGAAGAACTGCAAATCGAAATGGTGCCGTTTGAAGCCATGGTTTACGTGCAGGAAAAAGCCGAGTACCAACCCGTTTCCGAAGTCAAACAGGGTGACACCATCCTGAACATTTCCGGCACCGAGTTCCGCCGCCGTCTGCAGGAAGGTCTGGAAATTCCGTCCTGGTTCTCCTACCCAACAGTGGTGGAAGAACTGCGCAAAACCCATCCGCCGCGTCACAAGCAAGGCTTCACGGTGTTCTTCACCGGCCTGTCCGGCTCGGGCAAGTCCACCATCGCCAACGCGCTGCTGGTGAAAATGCTGGAGCAAGGCGGTCGTCGCATTACCCTGCTCGACGGTGACGTGGTGCGCAAGCATTTGTCCAGCGAACTGGGCTTCTCCAAGGAGCACCGCAACATCAACGTTGAGCGCATCGGCTACGTGGCCAGCGAAATCACCAAGAACGGCGGTATCGCCATCTGTGCACCGATTGCGCCTTACGCAGCAACACGCAAGACCGTACGCAACATGATCCAGCCTCTGGGCGGCTTCATCGAAGTACACGTCGCCACCTCGTTGGAAATGTGCGAACAGCGCGATCGCAAAGGTCTGTATGCCAAGGCACGCGCCGGCATCATCAAGGAGTTCACCGGCATCAGCGATCCCTACGAAGCCCCGGAAAACCCCGAGCTGCGTATCGACACCGCCGATTGCACGGCCGACGAAGCCGCACAGCGAATTCTGCTGAAGCTGGAACAATTGGGCTTTTTGAAATAAATGGCACAGTTTGATGTTTTTAACGGCGACGCCGACGGGATCTGTTCACTGCTGCAATTGCGCCTGACACGTCCCTGTGACAGTACACTGATCACTGGCGTCAAACGTGACATCAAACTGCTGAAAAAAGTGCGCGCTGTGTCCGGTGATAAAGTCACTGTGCTGGACGTTTCGCTGGATAAAAATCGCGACGACCTCGACCGCCTGCTGCATGCCGGCGTCGAGGTCGCTTATTTTGACCATCACTATGCCGGCGACATTCCCGATCACATGGGATTGGCCGCCAACATCAACACCGCTCCCAATATTGGCACCTGCTACCTGGTTGATCGCTATCTGGGAGGCAGTCAACGCGCCTGGGCCGTGGTCGGCAGTTTTGGTGACAACCTGGACGAGACCGCCAACGAATTAGCAAATTCGCTAACGCTCTCAGCAGTGCAATTGTCGCAGCTACGCGAATTAGGCCGACTGCTGAACTACAACGGTTATGGCGAAAGTATCGACGACCTGCACTTCCCGCCGGACACGCTGTACCGCAGCGCCCTGCCCTACAGCAATCCGCTGGAGTTCATCGCTGACAATTCTGCGTTTGCCCAGTTGCAGACCGGATACAAGGACGACAGCGCCAACATCGGCAAGCTACGCGCAGAACGGGAAACAGCAACCACTGCGGTTTACTGTCTGCCCGCAGAAAAATGGGCTCGCCGTGTCAGCGGCATTTTCGCCAACGATCTGGCCAGCGCCAATCCACAACGTGCCCATGCGATCCTGACCCGTAACAGCCAGAACAGCGGCTTTGTGGTCAGCGTGCGTGCACCGCTCGATCACGCCACAGGGGCCGACGAATTATGCCGCCAGTTTGAAACCGGTGGGGGACGCAAGGCTGCAGCCGGTATCAACCTGCTGCCAGATAGCGAATTCGAACGCTTCGTCGACCGTTTCAACCAGCAATATGCTTAAAAAAAAACGCCCCGACAGGGGCGTTTTTTTGTCTAGCTCGGTACGCAATTACTCTGCAGCGTCTTTGCTCTTGGCATTTTTCACCGCATCTTCCAGCATGGGCTTCAACTCACCGCGCTGGTGCATCTCCAGAGTGATATCACAACCACCGATCAACTCACCATTCACATAGACCTGTGGAAAGGTGGGCCAATCAGCAAAACGCGGCAGATTCGCAAAAATCTCGGGATCTTCCAACACGTTCACATAACCAAACTCAACGCCGCAGGACTGAATGGCTGCAGCCGCGCGACTGGAAAAGCCGCACATAGGAAACTGGGGAGAACCCTTCATATAAATCACGATGGGGGTACTCTCAACCTGTTGACGAATACGCTCTAAAACGTCCATTTCTAACTCCAAAAAAGCACTGACCCTGCCGAGTCTACTATATAAAATCAATAAGTTACATATTCACTATGCTACATGCTCAAAATTATATCGGATACCCTAGTAAAATACTACAGTTTAAAGCCGACTTTTTTTGTCAGCTTTGTTGCACATTGGTTTGCAGCCACAATTCCAACAGCGCCAAGTGCCACAGCTTGCTGCCTTTGATGCGCGTCAGATGCGACTCTGGATCGGCGAGTAATTTTTCCACATAGGCACGCTGAAATAATCCGCGCCGCTGACACGTCTCCGACAATAAAATCTCGCGCATAAATTCGAGAAATTCGCCGCGCACATATTTCAACGCCGGCATGGGGAAATAGCCCTTGGGACGATCAATCACGCCATCGGGAATCAAACCGCGCGCAATATTTTTCAACACGTGCTTGCCGCCCGAGGCCAGCTTCAGCTCCGGTGGCATTTGCGCCGCCAGTTCCACCAACTGATGATCCAAAAACGGCACGCGAGCTTCCAGGCCCCAGGCCATGGTCATGTTGTCTACGCGTTTTACCGGATCATCGACAATCAGCGTTGTCACATCCAGGCGCAATACTTTGTCGATAAAAGTATCTGCTCCAGGCTGGCCCAACATTTTGCCAATCAACGCGCTGGTGTAATCTGTGCCGTGATATTTTTCAGTCACGGTTTGCAGATATTCCTCGTGGCTGCGATCAAAATAACGGTCGGCAAAACGCTCCAGATCACTGCCCTGAGCCTCGTTCATTTGCGGGTACCAGAAATAACCGGCAAACACCTCGTCGGCACCCTGGCCGCTTTGCACCACTTTCACTTCTTTGGACACCTGCTCGGCCAGCAGATAAAACGCCACCGCATCCTGTCCCACCATGGGCTCAGCCATGTTGGCCACCGCCTCAGGCAGACGCTTTAGCACCTGATCGTTGGGAATATGCAGCTTACGGTGACGCGTCTGATAACGCTCAACCACCTGATCAGAAAATTCAAACTCGCTGCCGCGCTCATCGCCGATGTCTTCAAAGCCGATGGAAAAAGTACGAATGTCCTTTACGCCAGCTTCCGCCAGCAACGCGACCAACAAACTGGAATCCAAACCGCCAGACAGCAACACACCCACAGGGACGTCTGCCACGTCACTGCGTTTTTTCACCGCGTCACGCAATGCCTGATGAATGCGCTCCTGCCACTCCTGTTCGGAATAATTTTCGCTGGGACGCTGTGCGTTCAACTGCCAGTAGCGATGCTCGGTAATCTCGCCCTCGCCGTCGATGCGCATGCAGGTACCGGGTTCCAGTTTGTGTACGCCTTTGAGGATGGTGCGCGGCGCAGGAATCACCGCATGCAAACTCAGTTGGTGATGCAATGCCACCGGATCGATATCAGTGTCGACACCACCTGCCGCCAGCAATGCCTGAATGTTGGAAGCAAAACGGAAAAATTGCTGCGTCTGGGTAAAATACAGCGGCTTGATGCCAAACCGATCCCGCGCCAAAAACAGCGTCCGGCGTCCTTCATCCCAAAGTGCAAACGCAAACATGCCGTGCAAGCGTTCCACACACGCTTCGCCCCAGCAGTGATAGGCTTTGATGATGACTTCGGTATCGCCATCGGAAAAAAATTGGTAGCCCTTCTGCCGCAATTCGGAACGCAATTTTTTGTAGTTGTAAATTGTGCCGTTGAACACCAGCGTCAATCCCAACTGTTGATCAACCATCGGTTGATTGGAGCGCTCCGACAAATCAATAATCGCCAAACGGCGATGTCCCAGCGCTAGCGGACCACGCAAATGATGGCCAGCGGCATCCGGGCCACGACGTTCCAGTTTGTGAAGCATCGCATCGATGTGTTCACGACTGGCTGCTTGCTGATCAAAACGAAGTTCACCACAAATTCCGCACATAGCACTTCTTTCAAGATTCAATTTGTTTTAGATAATCGCGGGCGCGAGCCACCAGGCCCGCCGGCAAACCATTGCGTTCGGCAATGATCAACCCCAGCGAAACGCCACTGGCCCCGATTTGCAATTCGTAGGTCGGTGACAATGTCTTTGGATCAAACACCATTGCCGCATTCTGGATGTATTGTTGCTGCGCGGCATAATCCTTCAGCGGTGAAAGATGGGTATTGACCAAGCCCTGGCACCGACGTGCAATCAGTTCATCCAGAATCGCCATGGCCAATGCTGCACCTTCGTCGGGATCGGTTCCCGTTCCTAACTCATCCAGCAGCAATAATGAATGCTCACCGGCCAAATTCAAAATACGTTTCATCGCTTCCACATGGCCGGCAAAAGTCGACAGCTGATGATACAAACTTTGCCGGTCGCCCATGTCGACCATCACCGCATCATACCAGCCGATGCGACAATCGTGTTCTGCCGGAATGTGTAAACCGCATTGCGCCATCAATACCAACAAACCCAGCGTTTTCAGCGCCACGGTTTTTCCGCCGGTGTTTGGACCCGTGATCAGCAATAATCCCTGCTCGCCATTCAGATGCAAGGTTATCGGCACTGGCCGGGGAATGACCCCCTGAATAAATTGCAGCAATAACTGCGGGTGATAAGCCTGATTGAGTTCCACGCAGGATTCGTCCAGCAACTCGGGCGCATGACTGCCGGTTTGAATGCTCAATTGCGCTGCGGCGATTGCCAAATCAATCCAGGTAATGGCATCGAGCATTTTTTCCAGCGCGTCAATGTGCTGCTGAACTTGCGCCGAGATTTCGCACAACAATTTTTGTTGCTCAACCCCAATGCTCTGGCTGGTGCGTTCCAACTGGTTGTTCAGCGCCACAGCTTCCAGCGGTTCGATCAACGCATCGCGACCACCATAATGACTGCCACGCCGCACGCCGCGAATCTGTTCTGTCTTGTCAGCCTTGACTGCCAACATTGCACGCGTACCTTGCCAAATCACCTTGGATTCGTCACGCAGACAATGACGAACGTCATCACGCTGCATCATTGCCTTGAGCAGCTTTTCCACTTCGCGACTCTGACTGCGTTGCGCATGCCACAGCGCCGTCAACGATTCCGAGGCATCATCGCGCAGCGCACCCGATGCCGACACGGTGGTCTGCAACAGCGACTGCAACGCTGTATCCGCCAGCAGATGTCGCGCATCACCGGGATACAGGGCAGGTTCATCGCTCACCCACCGATGCAGCTTTGCCGCCGCGTCCATCACCTGTAACAAATTGGCCAGCGCTTTCGCGCTCAGGGTTCCTCCGGGGCTGGCGACCTGGCGCAGCGAAGGCCGCACATTGGCCAGTGAATCAATCCGCAGCGTCCGCTGACTTTCAAGCAGATACCGCGCGGCGCTCACCGCACGCTGCATTTGCCGCGCAACTTCAACGTTCGGTGGTGACTCCAATCCGCGCGCGGCATCGGCACCGTACGGCGTTGCTGCCAAACCTTCCAGCAATCGACGAATGCCATCAAACTCCAGCGCGGCCAGATCGTAATTCAAATCAACTCTCCAGAGTGTCCAGACGCCGACGGCGTCGCCAGAAACGTTTCAAATCCTTGCCCGTGGCAGTGAGCGCCACGCCCCCACCCAGTTCCACGGTTAGCCGCGCCAGGCGGCCTGCTTTCAATTCTGCCATCAGCGGCAACAACCACTGCTGCTGCCAGTGGATCAGCTGTGCCGCCACGTCCTGCTGGGCATCAATGTCCCACACCAGCAGCGCCGAATCCGCCGTCACGTCACGCAGCACCGCCTCCGGGCCATCAGGCAGAGATGCATAGCTCGCGCCGGTCAATTGCGCCAGGCCGGCAACAAACACATCATCGCCGTACAGACGCGCAAACTTGCCCGCGCGGGCTGCCGGCAAGCGGCCCATACCCCACAGCCACAGACTGTTGACTTCCATCAGTCCACGCGCACGCCGCTGCACATTGCCGGCACTGCTGTGCAACAACATCTGCGCCTCGGTCAGCAACCGCGTCCACGCCGGCACCTGCTCGCCCTGAGGCAAACACTGCCGCACATTACGCCCGGTGGCTTCGCGCAGCGGACAACACTGCAACGCTGGAAGCGTCGGACTGTGCCACACCCACTGTTTATTCTGCAGCACGGTTAATTGCAGTTGGTCATCGGCAAAAAACCGGTTCAGCTCCGCCGCCCAGGCCTGAGCCTCCGCCAGACTGATCGCCAACATGTCATTGCCCAGCAGCAACAGGTGATCGCGATTGGGGCTGACATTGACCGGATCAACGCAGGCGTACACGCCCGACTCCAGCGGTTGCCCAGCACCGAGCATGCGCAGCGCTGCCACCGGCACGTCCTCGCCCAAGGCTTCGCCCATCCCCTGCAAACGCCATAATGCCTCGTGCCAGTCACCACCGTTGACTGACGCCAGCCGCTGGCCTCGTCCCAGTAACAATGGCAAACCATCGGCGAGCAACGTCGCTCGCAATTCGGCTGGCAGTTGGAAAAACGCGGGTAAAAATAGGCTAATGTGTTGTTTAGATTCATTCATGCGCCCATTATCGCCGTTCCCCCTGCCGGTGTCAGCCTGCCGACAGCAGATTGACCCGTTCGCCGCCAAGCTGGTAAGTTACGGCTTTTTTCGCGGAGTACCGCTGTGGCCAAGAAGAAGAAAGAGGATGCACTTCGTTTCGAGGACGCACTGAGCGAACTGGAAACCATCGTCCGCACCATGGAACAAGGCGATCTCAGCCTGGAAGACAGCCTGGAGGCCTTCGAAAAAGGCATTCAGCTGACACGACAGTGCCAACAGGCCCTGCAAGACGCCGAACAAAAAGTGCAAATCCTGATGGAAAAAAATGGCACGCTGGAACCCCAAGCCTTCCAAGGTAAAAACGACGAATGAGCACTGACGATTTCAAAACCACCCTGGCCGCCTACAAGGATCGCGTGGAAAGCGCCATGGAGCATTTTTTGCCCCCCGCCAGCCAGCAGCCACAACGCCTGCACGAGGCGATGCGTTACTCCAGCCAAAACGGCGGCAAGCGCGTGCGTCCGGTACTGGTCTACGCCGCTGGCAGCGCACTGGGCGCGGATCTGGCGCAGCTCGATGCTCCGGCCTGTGCCATTGAATTTATTCACGCCTATTCGCTGGTGCATGACGACCTGCCGGCGATGGACAACGACGATCTGCGTCGCGGCAAGCCGACTTGCCACAAAGCCTTTGACGAAGCCACAGCGATCCTGGTGGGCGACGCGCTGCAAACCCTGGCGTTCGATGTGCTGGCCAATGACGAGCGCGTCGGTGATGCCGCCACGCGACTGAAACTGATCGCCGAACTGGCCAATGCCAGCGGCTCGGTCGGCATGTGCGGCGGTCAGGCCATCGACCTGGGGTCCGTTGGCCAAAAACTGACTCAGGCCGAACTGGAAAACATGCATCTGCACAAAACCGGCGCACTGATTCGCGCCAGCGTACTAATGGGCGCTTACGTGGCCAAGGCGGATGCTGCCGTCATCGACAATCTGAAAACCTACGCCCGCTGTGTTGGTCTGGCGTTTCAGGTACGTGATGACATTCTGGATGTGGAAGCCGATACCGAGACCCTGGGCAAAACCCAGGGCGCTGATATTGCGCTGAACAAACCGACCTACCCGGCGCTGCTGGGTCTGGATGGGGCCAAGAAAATTGCCCTGGAACTACATCAGCAGGCACTTGATGCTCTGAGCGGACTGGACCGACGGGCAGATACCCTGCGCGCCATCTCGGCCTACATCGTGCAACGGGGCCACTAGCGCCGATTTTCTTGGTCCGCAGTGTGGAAATGAAGGCCAGCCCTGAGCGCAAATAGGGTATACTTTTCATAAATTAATCGGTTACGCAGACGAAACTACAAAAACATGGTCGACCCAGCTTCTTATCCATTGCTGTTTTCCATTGACGGACCGGAAGAGCTCAGGCAGCTACCGGAGTCTGACCTGCCCAAACTCGCCAGCGAATTGCGTGGTTTTCTGCTCGAATCCGTGGGTGAAACCGGTGGCCACCTCTCCTCCGGGCTGGGTGTGCTGGAACTGACCATCGCCCTGCACTACGTCTACAACACTCCGGAAGACCGGCTGGTGTGGGACGTGGGCCACCAAAGTTATCCGCACAAAATTCTCACCGGTCGCCGCGACCAGATGCACACCCTGCGTCAGCGCAACGGCATTGCCGGTTTTCCCAAGCGCTGTGAAAGCGAGTACGACACCTTTGGCGTCGGTCACTCCAGCACGTCCATCAGCGCGGCACTGGGCATGGCCCTGGCCGCCAAGCAGCAGAACGCCGGTCGCCACGTAGCCGCGATTATCGGCGATGGTGCCATGACTGCGGGTATGGCGTTTGAGGCACTGAATCACGCCGGCGATCTGGATGCCAACCTGCTGGTCATCCTCAACGACAACGAAATGTCGATTTCACCCAACGTCGGCGGCCTGTCCAATTACCTGGCCAAAATTCTCAGCGGCAAGCTCTACACCCAAGCCCGCGAAACCGGCAAAAAAGTATTCAAATCCATGCCAGGCGTGGCCGAACTGGCGCGTCGCGCCGAAGAGCACGTCAAAGGCATGGTGATTCCCGGCACCCTGTTCGAAGAGCTGGGTTTTAATTACATCGGCCCCATCGACGGTCACGATTTCGATGCCCTGCTGTCCACCCTGCGCAACATGCGTGACTTCAGCGGCCCGCAGTTCCTGCATGTGGTGACCAAAAAAGGCAAGGGCCACGCGCCCTCCGAAGCTGACCCCTGCACCTACCATGCGGTCGCCGCGCTCAGTACCGAAACCGGCCAGCGCATCGCACCCAAAGCCAGCGGTCCCAGCTACACCCAGGTGTTTGGCCAATGGCTGTGCGACATGGCCGCCGAGGATAATCGCCTGATCGGCATCACCCCGGCCATGTGCGAAGGCTCAGGCATGGTGGAATTTTCCCAGCAGTTTGCTAACCGCTACTACGATGTCAGCATCGCCGAACAACACGCGGTCACTCTGGCAGCAGGCTTAGCCTGTGAAGGTCTGAAGCCGGTAGTAGCCATTTACTCCACTTTCCTGCAGCGCGCCTATGACCAACTGGTTCACGACGTGGCACTGCAGAATCTGCCGGTGGTGTTCGCCATCGACCGCGCCGGCCTGGTTGGCCCGGATGGACCGACCCACGCCGGCAGTTTTGACCTCAGCTTCATGCGCTGCATCCCCAACATGCTGATCATGGCGCCAGCAGACGAAAACGAATGCCGGCAAATGCTGTATACCGGCTTCCAGTTCGACGGCCCCTCGGCCATCCGCTATCCACGCGGCAAAGGCCCTGGTGTCAGCGTGCAAAGCACCATGCGCGCCCTGCCCCTGGGCAAAGGCGAAATCCGTCGCCAGGGCCAGCGGGTTGCGATCCTGTCGTTTGGTGCACTGTTACACGAGGCACTGGCCGCCGGCGAGCAGCTGGACGCCACCGTGGCCAACATGCGCTTTGTCAAACCGTTGGATGAGGAGCTGATCCTGGATCTGGCCACCCGCCACGATCTGCTGATCACCCTGGAAGACAACGCCATTGCTGGCGGCGCGGGCAGCGCAGTCACCGAGTATCTGTCACTGATGGAACACGTCCCCCGCTGTATCCACCTGGGCCTGCCTGACATCTTCGTCGATCACGGCTCGCGCGAGCAACTGTTGGCCGAATGCGGCCTGGACAGTCGTGGTATAATCCGCGCCGCCGAAGAGGTTTTGGCACATTTTAGCTCTGTGGGACTACCCATAGGCGCAAACTCCAAGTAAAATACTCAACATTATGGCAGCACGTTACACAATGAAAGTCGTGACCGACTTTGCCGCCGCTCATTACCTGCGTGGTTATGACGGCCCCTGCAATCGTTTGCACGGTCACAATTGGAAAATCGAGGTTGAGGCCACCGCCATCTCCCTGGATAAGGTTGGCATGGGCATCGATTTCAAAGACCTCAAGGGCCACACCAAGGCCCTGCTGGACAAACTCGACCATTACAATCTCAACGACATCCCACCGTTCGACAAGATCAATCCCACGGCAGAAAACCTGGCTTGCTTCCTTTTTACCGAGCTGAGCAAGACTGTCAACGACGAGCGCGTCCGTATCAGTTCGATTACCATCTGGGAAACCGAGCGTGCCTGCGTGCGATACGAGGAAGAATAAATGACCGGCACCTGCACTCCCATCGCTGACGTTCAGAGCAGCGCTGACACCCGTCAGATTCCCATCGACAAAGTGGGCATCAAGAACATACGGCACCCAGTGCGGGTAAAAGACAAGACCAGTGGCGAGCAACACACCATCGCCACCTTCAACATGTACGTCAACTTGCCGCACAATTTCAAAGGCACGCACATGTCACGCTTCGTTGAAATTCTCAACGAGCACGAACGCGAAATTACCGTCAAGTCATTCAAGGAAATGCTCAAGGAAATGCTTGAGCGCCTGGAAGCGCAATCGGGCCACATCGAAATGATGTTCCCCTATTTCGTCAACAAGGCTGCGCCCGTGTCTGGCGTCACCAGCCTGATGGATTACGACGTCACCTTCATCGGCGAAATCAAGGGCGACAAACCCGAACTGCTGATCAAGGTCGTGGTACCTGTCACCAGTTTGTGTCCGTGTTCGAAAAAAATCTCTGACTACGGCGCGCACAACCAGCGCTCGCACGTCACGGTTACCGTGCGCACGCGTGATTTTGTCTGGATTGAAGAACTGATCACCCTGGTGGAAACCGAAGCCTCGTGCGAGCTCTACGGACTGCTCAAACGTCCCGACGAAAAATACGTCACCGAGCGCGCTTACGACAATCCCAAATTCGTCGAAGACATGGTGCGGGACGTGGCAGCCAAACTCAATGCCGACGAGCGCATTGTGGGCTACACGGTGGAATCGGAAAATTTCGAATCCATCCACAATCACTCAGCGTACGGATTCATCTCGCACAACTTCTGATTTAGCGCTGAATGGTGCCCGAACGCTCCATAGCGTCGCGTTTGATGGCTTCCTTCAGTTCTTTGGGCAGGATGGCGGGAATGACCGTAATGGCGCCATCACCGCCTTCCTGGCGATAAATGGATTGTTCAGCCTTGGCGTTCAACACCACGATACTGATGCGGCGATTCACTGCCGCCGTTGGATTTTTGCTGTCATAGGGTGCCTTATCTGCCATCCCCATAACGCGAGCAACCTGTGCCGTCGGAACTCCGTAATTGATCAAGGTGCGGCGTGCCTCATTCGCCCGGTCAGCAGATAATTCCCAGTTGCTGTAATTGTTGTCATTGCTAAAAAATTGCAACGCATCCGTGTGTCCGGAAATACTTACCTTGTTGGGAATTTGTTGCAGTATGGGAGCAATTTCCTTGAAGATTTTGCGCGTGTATGACTTCATCTGCGCACCGCCCAAGTCGAACATGGGCCGATTTTCCTTGTCGGTGATCTGAATACGCAAACCTTCAGAGTTAATATCCAGAATGATCTGTTCTTTGAACGGCATCATGCTGGGACTCGACTCAATCAGTTGTTCTAGCGATTCCTTCAGATCAAGCAATTGTTGCAGTTCAGCCTGCTGGGCATTGTTGCCACCTGCAGTATCGCTTTCCTGCGAATCACGCATTTTTTCACCCTCACCTCGCGCCATATCCACATTTTTGCCAATTTCAATCACGCTGGTACTGGCACCGCCGGCGGCATGAACGATACTGGGGTCATTAAAATACGCGGCTATTCCACCTCGAGTCTCGGGGTCTGAAACGTTCAACAGCCACAGCAACAAAAAGAACGCCATCATCGCCGTCACGAAGTCAGCATACGCCACTTTCCAGGCGCCACCATGGTGCCCGTGAGCACTTTTTTTGACTTTTTTGACGATTATCGGTTGCGCGTTCTCAGCCATGGTCAGACCTTATTTTTGCTTCACGTAGTCTTCCAGTTCGCTGAATGTCGGGCGATTGTGCGAATGAATCACCTTGCGACCAAATTCAATGGCCACCTGCGGGCTGTAACCGTTAAGTGACGCCAACAATGACACCTTGATTACTTCGATGAACTTGCTTTCGTTGGCGGCTTCCGCCTTGAGTGCGTTGGCAATGGGCGCAGCCAAACCATAGGCCAGCAAAATCCCCACGAAGGTTCCCACCAGCGCCGCGGCCACCTTTTCACCGATGACTTCCGCACCTTGGTCGATGGAACTCATGGTAATTACCACCCCCATAACCGCCGCAACGATACCAAACGCGGGCAAACCATCAGCCATCGTCTGCATTGCCTCACCAGGTGCCAACACCTCATGATGGTGGGTATCCAACTCCTGATCCATCAGGTTTTCCATCTCAAATGCGTTGGCAGTTCCGGTCACCATCAGCCGCAGATAATCCGTCAAAAAATCCATGGCATGATGATTGGCCAATATTTTTGGGTATTTGGTGAAAATGGCGCTCTTGTCTGGCTCATCCACATGCGCTTCCAGCGACATCAAGCCTTCCTTACGCGCCTTTTGGAACACTTCGAACAGCAACGCCAACAAATCCATGTACAACTGTTTACTGTAGGACGAACCTTTGAACAAGCCGGGAATTCCTGCAGCAACAGCTTTCAAAATCACTGGTGGGTTGGCCACGATAAATGCGCCCAACGCCCCACCACCGATGATCAGTAGTTCCGGTGGATGCCACAGCGCCAACAGCTGGCCGTTGGACAGCATAAAGCCGCCAAACACACACACCACCACCATTATAAATCCGGCAATTGCTTTCATCTGCTCTTCCTATGTCGCCCAGTACATCATTTGGCTGGCCCTGTTTTCCTCCCGTTCAGCCACCATATCGACAAACCAGCGCAGGACTTAAATAGGCATGAGATTCATTGGATTGGGAAACCCAACAGATAATTCGATACCATCCCAGCCCCCCCCTGGAACGTAACGACATTGAAGCAAAAGGGAAAATAGAACAAAACAGCCGCAAGCGCGGCTGGTATCACATCCAACGCGACATCATTATCAACGACGATCTTTGTCGTGGGCGCTCAACAACATCTGCTTGAGCTGCTCTTTGTGCTCAACCAGATCCTCTGCTCCAAGATGAAATTTAGCGGCCTCAAGCAAAGCCTCTAGCTCCTGCTCCACACGCAAATGTTGAATCCAGCGATCAACATCAAGTTCACCATCAACCACAAACTGGCGAGCTTCATCATCCAGTTCGCTGAATTCGATCTTTGCCGTACGCAAAACACCGTACTCTTCCGTTCCCGGAACAATGTTATGTTGCTCGGCCAACAGGTCATGGAAATTGTAAGGCGGCTCACTCGCCATGAAGTGATCCAGCCCGACCTTTGACGACAATGCGAAACGCTCTCCCTTGCAATAAAACTCCACACCGATCTGAACGAATTCGATCATGCCTCCCCCAGGAGTGCAGCCATGAAGTTAAACTAGTCGAATACAATAAATGTAAACATTGATATTGACAAGATGTAGGTTATTCAGAAACAAAAAAGCGCCGCCGAAGCGACGCAAAATTTAGCGACCGCGGGGGGCCTGCTGTCGCGTTTTGGAGAATTGTGAAGTTTTTCCCCAAATCAGCCACACTGGCGCATGAGAGAACACCAATAAACCAACGGCATTCATATGCCTCTGCTTCATGAGATATCGATGACATAAACTGAACAATGACCAATTAAAAAACTCAACGAAATAACGAAAACCTGAAAACATCCCATGTTATTAATTTTTCGCAACAACAAAAAAAGGCCCCGAAGAGCCTTTCTTTGTGACATCCATATCAAGGGGTTTTGCTTTAACTATTTACCATTTTTCTTAATGGCGTTGGTCGCCAGAAGACAGTAGAAGATTGTATTTTTGATTGACAGCATGCCATGATTCATCGTCGCTGCATCATGAACATCTTACAGTTGTTTTTGAAATTACCAACAATATCGTTAGACAGTGCCAAATTCGAACTCACACAAATGTTCACTATATCCAAACAAGAAACTAGAGACGTGTCGCCTCATCAATTTGCGTAATCAGCTCGTGATTTTTCTTTAGCAACCAACGATCATTGTTGGCGTAACTGATCGATCGCAGCGAGAATTGGCGTGATTGTTTGTATTGTGCAAGTCGAAAATGAACCCGTGCCAATTGGTACCAGGCACGGGCATTGCGGGGTTCGAGGCGCAACAAACGCTCGATTTGTGAAGCAGATTGCTGAAAACTACCAGCAGCTTCCAGCTTTTCCGCCCAAATCAGCAAGGAATGCTGCGCAGGCTCTTTTATTTCCGT
The DNA here is from genome assembly GCA_029884425.1 of Gammaproteobacteria bacterium. Classification (NCBI taxonomy): domain Bacteria; kingdom Pseudomonadati; phylum Pseudomonadota; class Gammaproteobacteria; species Gammaproteobacteria bacterium. The sequence continues at coordinate 31,671 of JAOUHV010000011.1, read as the reverse complement.
TTGTTCATCTCTCGGGGGCTGGCTGGCGCAGGCGGCCAGCAAAATAATCAGCACCCCAAGCACCACTTTCATTGGAACCATCCCATGAAGTCTTCCCAAACCGTGCTGGCAGTACTGTCCGAGCCTGCACAGTCAGCCTTTTCATCCGGTAATGTTCCATCTTTATACGGCAGCACTGCAAAGTGTTCACAGTTGTCATCACCCAATTGGCCAGACTCTAAATCTACACCAACCAATTTTACGGTATCAGGCAATGCGTCTGGCACCGAATCCAGAGCAATGCCTTGCATCATTTCACCCCAGATTCGCAGTGCACCCGTTGCGCCGGTCAATCCGGTCACTTTGTTATCATCATTGCCCAACCAGACAACGCCGACATAATCGTTTCCAAATCCGGCAAACCAACTATCGCGCATATCATCCGTCGTTCCTGTTTTGCCTGCGAGCACTTTGTTTTGCAACCGCTCACCCACCGATCGCCCCGTGCCGTGGTACAAACCGTAGTTCAAAGCAAATTTGATCAGCGCAACGCTCTCTGCGGGGAAGCGTTGCTCGGTATTGATCGGGTAACGACGCAGTAATTTGCCGTTTGAGTCAACCACTTCCCGTACCGCGCGCAGTGGCGTGTAAAAACCGTCATCCGCCAGTGTTTGATAAATTTGCGTTACTTCAAACGGAGACATTTCCTGCGTTCCCAGCATCACCGAAGGATAAACCGGAATCTCTCCCTTGTAGCCCAGCGCAGAAATCGTCTGAATCACATTTTCTACACCCAGGGTCAAACCGGTATTCACCGCTGACAAATTGTAGGAGAATGCCAGCGCCTTGAGCATAGGCACGTTGCCATGCACTTCGCCATCGTAATTTTTGGGTTGCCAATCCTGGCCACTGGCTTGTGGAATACGAATCGGGTCATCATCCACCAAGGTGGTCAGGGTGTAATTTTCCTGCTCAACCCCGGTCAAATAGATCGCAGGCTTGAGCAAAGATCCCACCGGACGATGAATGGATAACGCTCGATTTAATCCTGCAAATCCAGGACGTACATCACCAATCACCGTCATGACTTCACCAGTGCCACGACGTGTCACCACAATGCCTGCCTGCAACGGTGCATTGTTGCGCACATACATCTGCGCCAGCTGGCGCTCCAACGAACGTCGCGCGTTGTAGTGAACGTTGGGATCAAAGCTGGTGAAAATTCGCAGGCCATCAGACCGCAAATCTTCCTCTTTGTAATCACGCCGCAATTGCTGTTTCACCAAATCGATGAAAGCCGGGTACTGGGTAAAACTCAACCTGGAACGCGGCACCACTTTCAATGGGCGATATTTAGCCTGTACTGCCTGCACCTGAGTGATCAGACCATCTTCCAGCAATACATCCACCACCATGTCACGACGCGCCTGCACGCGCTCATGGAATCTGCGTGGATTATAAAGCGATGGACCAGGCACAATGGCGATCAGGGTCGCAGATTCACCGACAGTCAATTCTGATGCCGGCTTGCCAAAATAGAACCACGCTGCCTGGCCAAATCCATGAATGGAGCGTGACCCTTCTTGCCCCATGTAGATTTCATTGATGTACGCTTCCAGAATTTCTTCTTTGGAATACTGAATCTCCAGCAGGAACGCCATGATCGCTTCGTTGAACTTGCGCTCCAGCGTCAGTTCACTGTCCAGATAAAAATTCTTAACCAACTGTTGTGTCAGCGTGCTTCCACCCTGCACCACTTTGCCCGCCGTCAGGTTCGCCCAAGCTGCACGCAGAATACCCAGAAAGTCGATACCATGATGTTTCTGGAATTTTCTGTCTTCCATGGCCTGCAGGCCCTGCACCAACACCGGTGGCAAATCCTGCAAACGCAGCAGCTCGCGATCCTCTTTGAGGCGCGGATAAATATTGGCGATCAACAGGGGCTCAATCCGCTGCAACTGGTAATTCTGTCCAGTCTTGGCGTCTTGCAGCATTTTGACCCGGTTGTTCTCAAAGCTTAATGTCAAAGACAGCGATGGTTCTTTACCGTCAGGATATTTGAACGCACGACGAGTTAACGTTACCCGGTTTCCTTGACGCGCATATGTACCTGACGTTAAGCCATCATCGGAAATTTGATATCCGACCGTTTGCAGCTCGCGCTCAAACGATTCCTGATTCAAATATTTTCCAGGAAACAACTCCAAAGGTCGGGCATACACCCGGGAAGGAATCGACCATCGCTTGCCTTCGAATTTCTCAACAACAGTTTTGTTCAGATCCAGAGCATAAAAAAACAACCACAGTATCGCCACCGCAATGGCAACGCCCACCAGCCCCAACAGCACGAGCCAATAACGCAACAAGAAGCGCATGTATTTGTACCACAATTTCAATTTACTCAATCAACGGCACACGAGGTGCCAACTGTCCCATCACAGCGTCATCATCCAATGAGACACTCAGTGGCGAACGTTTTATTTGCCACTGTCCTTTCACTTTGTTCTCCGGGGCATTACCCTCGAACATCAAATAACTAAATTTCCGATAATGCGGCACTTTACGCGCCAAGCCTGCAATGGCGCTGACGTCATGTGCAGCCAACCACACCCAGGCATGTTTTGGATCTGCGGGATTGCGCTGAACCAAAACAACTGATTGGCTTTCGCTGTTCCAACGCTGTCCAGCCAAGGTCACCTTACTGGAGGAAACGTCAGCCCCATACGGTGCAACGCCAGAATTCAATGCATCAACAAATTTATTTTGCCAGCCTAAAACCCAAACGGTTTTATTGGTTGGCAACGACTTAATTTCGTTGTCGTAAACCGCGTCAATCATCAGCCCTTGCATGCGCCATTGCGAAACCAGATTATGGTATTCACGCACTTCGTCTTTTTCTGCCGCAAATGGCAATACCGCCACTGCCGTTGAAGCACCAAATGCCAGGGACAGTGCGGCGGGAATTTCGGCCAGATCGGCGCGTCGGAAAATATCGAACTGCGGATCAATATCAACCCGAACAGGAGGCTGGGCAAAAGTAAGAACAAATTGTTGTTCTTTTTGGTTCAGATGAATCCATTGCTGGCTTGCGGACGACTCCCCTTTCAGCGTAACAGCTAAGGGGATATTCAAATCGTAAACATCACCATCCTGCACTTGTTCCAGGGTGAAATAGAGTTTCCACTCGTCATCCACTTCGATGCGCGACACTTTGCTGAGTGCCAGCTTTGGCGCGCCAACTCGGCCCACCCATTGCTGGAAGTACGGTTTGAGATCCCGATTGCTGACGGCAGAAAACGTCTTTTCGATGTCATCATAACTGGCGACGGTAAATTTTCGCTCAGCGTAAAATTTCTGCAGCCCTTTTTTGAAGGTATCATCCCCAAGCTCACGACGCAGCATATGGAACAACATTTGCCCTTTACCATAGCCTACCGCCTGACTGCTGTTGCTATGACGTGTACGAAAATCGTTTAACGAAAAGTCTTTATCCGCATCCACAAAATCCGCATACGCCTGCAACGAATCGCGACGATAACTCACGCCCTCCTGTCGCATTTCCTGCAACAGATGGTCTGCCAGATAAGACGTCAAACCTTCCGCCCAATTACCTGAGTCATAATCTACGTAAACGCTGTTTCCCCACCAGTTATGCAATATTTCGTGAGGGTAGGAGGTATACAGAATAAACGGCAGGCGAATGACATCCGAGCCCAACAAGGTAAACGACGGCATCCCGTAGCCAGTGCTCCAAAAATTTTCCACCAGGGCAAATTTGTCGTAGGGATAACGCCCAATCATTGTCTCGTACATCTTCACATAATCCGCCGTCACATCCAGGTAACGGCTGGCCAATGCTGGGTCGTTGTCCCGCAGATACGCCATGACCTGAATGTCACCTGCTGTACGGCTAAACTGATAAAACGGTGCCGCAATTAAAAATATTTCCTGTTGGGGCGATTTCTCGCTCCAGCGGGTCCGCCACTGCGGTCCCTTCTCCTGTTGCCCATGCTGACGCCCCTGACTGACCGCACGCCAGCGCTCGGGCAGGGTGACATCCAGATCAAAGGTCAACAAACCATCCCGGCTCATCGGGTACCAAACCGAACTGGCTCCCAGGTAAACCCCTTCAGGTCCCAGGAAGGCTGGACTATCGCCATCACCCTCGGGCAACGGGTGGTGGATTTTACCCTGATATTGCAATGTTAGCTGGCCATTTGTTTGCGGTTTCAGCTCATAGGCGGTCACAGGGACGGCAAAATCCTGGGTACTTGAGTCCAGTTTTCTCAAACTGCCAGTGATTGCCTGCACCTGCAAGCCCGCATGCAACAGTACAATTTGCGGCTCTGCGGTCGGAAATGTCACCTTATCAACCACTTGCAGCGTTTGACTGGCAGGTGACAGGGTCACTTGCAGTTGATGATGGGTCACCGGCTCCGCCATCGCACCAACCATCCACAGATTTAACACTACCCAGCTTATCGCCTGCTTTACCTTCCTCATTCCGCCCCCGAATTTACCGTGTAATTAAGCCTTTCTTAACCGTATACTCATAGGCTTGCAGTATAAAGCCCGGTTCCTGAACCGTCAGCTAACCTGACTCTGGCACCTGGATCCCAGGGGCACAGATTTTACGCCAACAATTAATAAGAAGAAGCGTTATATGAAGTACACCATCCTTTGTGCAGCTTTATTTTCTGTCTCAACTCAGCTTCAAGCCACCCCAGCCTCTGATACTAAGGACATGATCCTCATTCCTGAAGGTGAATTTGTCCGAGGTAGTGACAAGATCGATTCTCAGCACTTGGCTGAGGAGTATGGTCAGCTCAAACCCTTTTACGAAGATGAGCATCCGCAAAAAAAGATCAACCTGCCCGCCTACCTCATCGATAAATACGAAATCACCAACAGTCAATACCGCGCTTTCGTTGCTGATACCGGACATAAAAATCCCAGTTTCTGGCTAAACAACGGTTATTTGTTTAGCATGCAAATGGAAAAGCTAAACCGCGCGCCTGACGATATCCTGCGCAAACTCGCTGGCACGGTGCTCAAGCTGGACCTCGACACCAACACCATGAACCATGATCAGCTACTGGAAGCGATCAAAGCTCGCTATGCAGAGTTTGACGTTATCCCTGTCACGTTCGTCAGTTGGGAAGACGCCAACGCCTACTGCAAATGGTCCGGTAAGCGCCTGCCCACCGAAGCAGAGTGGGAAAAAGCCGCACGCGGTGCCAATGGCCAGGAGTATCCCTGGGGAAATGAATGGCGCCCCAATGCCACCAACACCGCCGAATCAGAGTGGGAATTTGGTGCCGCCCCCATTGGTGAGCATAAAGAAGACATCTCTCCCTACGGCGTCCATGACCTCGCAGGCAACGTATCGGAATGGACTGCCGACTGGTACATGGCTTACCCCGACTCTGATGCCAAGAGCGACAAGTATGGCCAAACCTACCGCGTCGCTCGCGGCGGTGGCTGGAGCAATTCAGGCCACTACGCACTGGAAATGTATTACCGTGGCGCCTATCGCATGAATCTTAAACCCAGCGAAGTCTACGATGATGTCGGTTTTCGCTGCGCCCGCGACGCCACCCAAGCCAGTCACTAACCCGCGACAATCACGCGCCGTGTTTGCCTGACACACGGCGCATTCAACCAAAGAACCAATAAAAAAAGCGGCCACAAGGACCGCTTTTACGCGCATACAACTAAGTGTATTCGTTACTACTTCTTGCTGATTTTCGCTGCACGCTCATCAGCAGTATTACCTTCGACCCACGTTTCCTCGCCGCCCTTGCGCGTTTCCCGCTTCCAGAAAGGAGCGCGATGCTTCAGGTCATTGATGATAAAACGACAGGCGTCAAACGCCATCGCACGGTGACGTGACCAGACGGCAACCAGCACAATCGGCTCATCCGGCTCAATCGCACCCACGCGATGAACGACAAACGCGTCCATCACATCCCATTCGTTCAGGGCTTCCTGGCAGACACGCTCAATGTGCTTTTCAGTCATGCCGGGATAGTGATCCAGGTACATGCCACGAATACCGTCCACTCCCTCATTGAAGTCGCGCATGGTACCGATAAACACCGCCGTTGCGCCGTGCTTGCCCTTAGGCAGGTAGGTCGCCTGATAATCGGCGATCTCTTTCCAAGGATCGAAAATGCCCTCTTGCACCACCACCTTCATGTATTAACCTCCAGTGACGGGAGGAAAAAACGCAACCTCGTCGCCATCTTTTAGCGATTCGCCCACACTGGTGTATTCCATGTTGACCGCAATCAAGGTGTTCTCAGGCAACGGATCCTTGGACACTTTGGCCCACACATCCGCCACCGTGGCCTTGCCCGAAAACTCCACTGTGTCATCGGCGCGGCCCATGGAATCACGCATGCTGGCAAAAAATTTCACTCTAACTTTCATCTTACTTTCCCCGCACTGCTTCCCGAGTCCAAGTACCGGACTTGCCACCGGATTTGGCAGTGAGTTGTACATCGGTAATCCGCATACCGCGATCAACCGCTTTGCACATGTCATAAATCGTCAACAACGCAACCTGAGTGGCGCACAACGCTTCCATTTCAACGCCGGTCTGACCATTACAGCGCACCGTCGTGCGGCAATAAACACTGTTAGTTTCGGGCTCTGGCGTTAAATCCAGCTCAACATTGGTAATCAAAATGGGATGACACAATGGCACCAAATCAGGCGTGCGCTTGGCCCCCATGATACCCGCCGTGCGCGCAATACCCAGCACGTCGCCCTTTTTGTGATCGCCCGCCATAATGCGCTTCAAGGTGTCAGGCTCCATGTAAATACGGCCTTCGGTCACCGCTTCGCGCGTCGTGATATCTTTCATGCCCACATCCACCATGTGCGCTTCACCGGAGGCATTGAAATGGGTCAACTTATTGTCCATGTATTCTCTCTCATAAGTTCTGTGGTGAAAGCCTGGCTCACACCACTCAAACAGCAACGGGTTACGTGACTTTTACCTAAAATACCGAGGGGATTTTTACACAACGAAAAACTCGGATTCAAGATCAAAAGGGGTGATCTCGCGAACACCCCTCTCGTTTCGGTCGTTAGCCACCGATCTGCGTCATACTGGTCCGACCGGCAAACTTCACAGTCGATACCTGCATCGCAGAACGCTTCTTGGATTCGAAACCATCTTTGGCTTTTTCGCGGAATGCTTGACGGAAAGTCGCAACAATCTCCTCGTCCGTACAACCACTGCGTAACAGGCTGCGAATGCTGTATTCCTGATCGGAATACAGGCAATTACGCACACCACCGTCTGCAGTCAAACGAATGCGCGAACAGTTACCACACAAGCTGCGAGTAAATGCGGGGATAATTGCGATTTTGCCGGCATAGCCAGGCACTTGATAGATGTGATGCTCAGTACGCGTTCCTGATGCCAACTCGATGGTGGGATAGCGCTCTTTCAGCTGCTTCACCATGGTCTCGGCGCTGAGGAAGTGCTCACCCGATTCCCAAATCTGCTCGGCATCAAACGGCATGAACTCGATAAAACGCACCGTCACGCGCTGGTCACGGGTCATTTCAGTAAAATCAAAAAACTCCGTGTCATTAAAGCCGCGCATCAACACTACGTTCACCTTAACACGGGGGAACGCAAGGGACTGAGCAATGCGAATGCTTTCCAGCACTTTATCTTCGCCTTCGCGGCGAGTGATTTCTTTAAATTTGGCAGGATTCAAGGTATCCAGGCTGATGTTTACGCCTGTCAATCCAGCCTCAAGCAGTTGTTCTGCGTATTTGGGGAAGATAATGCCGTTGGTGGTCATGTGCACGCCTTTGATACCCGGCGTAGCCGCCGTGCCGCGTACCAGCTCGACGATGTCCTTGCGCACCAGTGGCTCACCACCGGTAAATCGAACTTTCTTCACGCCCATTTGCGCCAAAATGCCCACGACGCGCAAAATCTCGTCGGTGCTTAGAATTTGTTCGCCGTTTTTAAAATCGACGCCTTCTTCTGGCATACAGTAGGTGCAACGCAAATTGCACTTTTCTGTGATTGCAATGCGAACATAGTCGAAAGTACGACCAAAGGTATCCTGCAACGGCGCATATTTGCTTGTGGGGACTGCTTTATCATCCTTGCTCCCTGCAAATGCGTCTTTCCCCTTAAACTGATCGTTGTTGATTAGCACTCCACTACCCCCGGACTTCATCGAAATAAGCCTGCTAGCTTAAGCCTGCGACTATCCTAACAAATTTTATGCTTAGCCAAATAACCAAGTAGAGCACCAGGTTTTCTGGATAGATTTGAAGGCATCATCATACAGTAAATTAGCGGCTTTTACATATGCACAATTGCCAAAAACGGTAGTAACTTAAAGCACTTAAAGACAAGGTAGCGTCAAATTTCCAACATCTTGCACTCCACCCGCAAATCCGAGCCTATTCGTGCATCATCAGGCCCCGCGGTATATACCCCTAATATCGTTCAGAGTATGTTTTTTTTAAATCCAAACCACCCTGAGCTGAGTTCAACTTGACACAACCAGCCAAATACGGGCAAATATCCACACTAAAAATATATATCAGGAAGGATTAAAGCAGCATTATGAACATGTTAAACGGGCAATGGCGTGAACTGCCAGCGCTGGAGCTGGCTCGCTCACATGCTCCGGTCATCCCATACCAAGGCAAACTGTACATTTTTGGCGGCGGCGGCCCCCAGTTCAAAAGCCTGGATTCTGTGGTCTGCTTTAACCCTGCGGACCAAAGCTGGCAGGAACTGGCCCCCATGCCAACCAAGCGTTCAGGCACTGCGGGATTCCTCATTGGCGACAAAATCTACATCGTGGGTGGCGGCTTCAAAAAGCCTGATGGCAATTTTCAGTTTTTACGCACCGTGGAAATTTATGACCCGGCAACCAATCGCTGGACTACCGGCCCTGACATGCAGCAGCCCCACGACTACCCGGCCGCAGTTCTGGACGAGGGCTACATCTATATCCTGGCCGGCCACCATCCCGACGCCTGCCTAGGTGGCCCCAAAACCGACCCTGGATTCGACTTTTGTGAACGCTGGAAACCCGGCATGGCCCAGTGGGAAGTATTACCCTCCCTACCTACTCCCCGCTTTGCGGCTTCGGGGTTTATGCGCCATAACGCCATCATGGTCGCCGGCGGCGTTGCCTTCACGCCCGACGGCTTTAATAACTTCGATTTCATCGAAACTTACGACAAACCCTCGCGCCAATGGACACAGGATAGCCAGCTAAAACTACCCTGGCCGGCCGCAGGCCAAGGCATGTGCAACCTCGGTGATACGCTGTTTTTCTTTGGCGGCTACAGCACCGAAAACATCCACAACCGCGCCTCGCTCTGCCCCGCCGGCAGCAATATCTGGCGCGAGCTCCCCCCCATGCCCGCCGCCCGTGCAGCCATGGGCGTCGCCATGATGGACAACACCATCTACCTGGTGGGCGGATGGGCCGATGACGGACGCACACCCGTGAACACCGTTTTTGCTTACACATGGAATTGAAGAATGAACGACGAACAACTCAAACGTTACAACCGTCATATCATGCTGCCGCAAGTGGATTACGACGGCCAGGATAAACTATTGAAATCCCGAGCATTAATCCTAGGCGCCGGCGGTCTTGGCTCGCCTGTGGCCATGTATCTGGCCAGCAGCGGCGTCGGCCATCTGGTCATCAGCGATTTTGACACCGTCGAAATCAGCAATCTGCAGCGACAAATCCTGCACACCGATGCTGACATTGGCAAACTCAAGGTGGATTCCGCCAAAGAAACGCTGCAGGCGCTGAATCCTGAAATTCAGATCACCACCATCAGCAAACGCCTGGAAGACGATGCATTACGCGAGCAAGTCCACTTGGCAGACGTCATCATCGACACTACCGACAATTTCACCTCGCGCTTTGCCTTAAATCGCATGTGCGTTGAAGAAAAGAAGCCGCTGGTTTCAGGTTCAGTGATTCGCATGGAAGGCCAAATTACCGTGTTCCGTGCCGACAAGGGTACCGGTCCCTGTTATCACTGCCTGTACAAAGAGGCTGGTGAGCTGGGTGAAACCTGCTCCCTCAACGGCGTGCTGGCACCTGCGGTCGGCATTATCGGTGCGATGCAGGCCACCGAGGCACTCAAGGTGCTGATGGGCATAGGCCAGGACCTGAGTGGTCGCCTACTGCTGCTGGATGCTTACTACATGGAGTGGCGTACACTCAAGCTCCCCAAAGACCCCAATTGTCCGGTGTGTAGCCACGCATAAAAAAAGCCCCTCATCGAGGGGCTTTTTAGTTTTCGCGAATTCGATCATTTCACATGACAGGTCAGGCACAGTTCACTGCCGCTGTTGCCACCCAAGATGTTGGTCGGCACACCTCCGACGGCATTACTCGCAGTGGCCACGCCCATCGCGCCCACCCGCAAGAAACTGGGAATCATCTTGGCGCCGTCGGTCGGTGCGCCATGATTGTCGTAGTTCATGGGAACGCCATGCGGATCATGGCAGGAAGCACATTCCACTTCGTAACCGTCACCACTGTTGTACAGACGCACTTCGTTGGCATCGGCGTGGCGATCGCCATCTCGATCAAAAAACGCGATCCTGCCCTTTTCCACGGTCGGCGGATTAAAATCCACCCCCGCTGAAAAGTCGGTCGGATAACGCACGCCAATCGGGTGATCATCGTTCAGGCTGCCGTTTCCTGCCGCAATCCCCCGCACGCCAGTATTTAGTGCGGGAATACCGTCGGCGCCGATCACAAACGCGCTAAAATCAGGCGCTGCCTGCGTTCCGCCCCCATCACGGTGACAGGCCACACAGCCATCCGAGGCTCCCCCCAAAGAAAAGTGATTCTGCGAACCTGATCCCGCAGGCCCCAGCTGCGCCGCAGAAGTAAACTTACCTTCTTTAGCCAGCAGTTCATTGCCCTCGCTTGCCCATGCATCAAGGAAGGCGCGGCTAACTGAATTTTCCTGGCTCGACGCATAGCCCGCACGGAAAGAGCCTTCCAAGCGCGTCGGCATATTGATAACAGAATCAATCGCTGTCACGCCGTCGTGACAGGACAAGCACGTCAAAGAATTCGGCCCTGGCTGAGTAACCGTCTGACCCAGCATCGTTTCAGCGCGAGGAAAAACCGTGTAAACCGACGATTGCACTGTCCGATTCCACAGCGGCGCAGCAACAGTAGAATTGGCACCATGCGGCGTATGGCAATACACGCAAATTTCGTAGTAATCGTTGCGCACGCCCTCCATATTCACACGGCCGGAGTTATAGGAAATGGTGAGATTGTGTCGCGTGTTGGCAATGCCGCCTTGGCGAAGGCCATCGGCTGAAAGTTCGTTATCGTACTGAGCCGGTGCCTTACTGCCCGCCCAGCCATCCGCTTTGAGCAAGGTATTGAAGGCCAGCAAGCCACTCAAACCAATGACAACGCTCAACCCTAAGCGAACCATGCCTGACATATTTATACGCAGCCTACCGTGCACCGTTTTTATACCTTTTTATGTCGGAGCCTGACGCGTCGCCCCTCTGGTTTTGATAACCAGCTAATGTACGGAACCTGCGCCACAGTGTCAATCTCAGCACCTTTTGCCGTGTGCAACGCAATCAAACACTTGGCCCTAGGCAAGCGCAAACTTCCCGCTATAATGGTCGTTTTTTCAAGTCGGTGTAATAGGCATGATCAACATTCAGGGACTCACCAAAACCTACGCGTCGGGCACGCAGGCCGTCAACCAGCTCAGTATGGAAGTCAAGGACGGTGAAATTCTGGCGTTGCTCGGTCCAAACGGCGCAGGAAAAAGCACCACCATCCGCATACTCACCACGCTTGCAGGTTTTGACGAGGGCAAAGTCATCGTTGCAGGTTTTGATGTTGACACCGATGCCGATCAGGTTCGTCGTTCCATCGGTTATGTTGCCCAGGAAACCGGCGTTGACTATTTCCTGACTGGCCGCGAGAACATGGAACTTCACGGACGCTTGTACCGCATGTCCGGCAAGGACATCGCCCAGCGCATTACCGAACTTGCCGGTTACTTCGAATTAACCGAGGTACTCGATCAACAGGTAGTTGGTTATTCTGGCGGTATGCGTCGCAAGCTGGACATCGCCACCGCACTATTACACAGTCCCAAATTACTGTTTCTCGATGAACCGACCTTGGGCCTGGACACCAAGAGTCGGCAGAGCCTGTGGAAATACATCGAAAAGCTCAATCGCGAACTTGGTTTAACCATTCTGTTGACCACTCACTACCTCGAGGAAGCGGACAAGCTGTCGCATCGCGTCGCGATTATCAATCAAGGCCAGATCAAAATTATTGATACGCCCGAAGCATTAAAATCATCCATCGGCGGTGACATCATCAGCTTGTCCATGGAGGGCGACAATGGCCACGAAGAAGGACTCACCTGGGCATTGAAACAAGCCCCATTCATCAAAGGCACCACCTGGGAAAATGACAAACTGCATTTGTATGTCGACAACGGCGCGCAGGCTATTCCGCAAGTAATGACCATCGCTACCGCACAAAATGCCAAGGTAGCTCAAATCAGTTTTTCGCGCCCCACGCTGGACGACGTATTCATCAAATACACCGGCAACAGCATCAACACGGAAACCGAGGACAGCGGCGACAAGTGGTGGGAAAAATGGGCCGGCAAAGGCGGTGGCAAATGGGCCAAGCAATGGCAAAACCAGGCTGCAGAAACCACTGACAGCACCGCAGAGACCAGTGCCACCAACACCGATTGGCGCGAAACCAATCAGGAATGGCAAAAATGGCAGCAACAGAAACAGACGCATGACGCCGCGCCAGCCACCACTGATAATGCTTGGCAAAACAAAGCTGCTGACACGTCCACACAAACTGGCGACAACCATTGGCAACAGTGGCAAACCCCGTCAGCGAAAGAAGCGCCAACAACCACTGAGGACCAATCTAACAATCAGACCTGGCCGAATGCGGGCGAAAAAAACTGGCAACAGTGGCAACAATCCGATGATGCCGCCGCAACCAAATCTGATGGTGAAAAGAAGTGGCCCAATAAAGACAACTGGTCAAAAGACTGGTCATCCAAAAAAGATTAAGTTGTAGGATAAAAAATGATTTCAGATACCTGGTACCTGTTTAAAAAATACATGATCATTTCAGCGCGCATGCCGCTGTGGTCATTGTTTGCATTGATCCAACCACTGATTTGGCTGTTCATTTTTGGCTCACTGTTTGGCCACTTTGCTCAGCTGCCTGGCTTTCCCGCCGAATCGTACATCGACTATTTCCTGCCAGGCGTATTGATCATGACGGTATTGTTCGGCTCGTCCTGGGCAGGCGTCAGCTTGTTGCGCGAAATCAGCGCCGGCACTGTCGACAAAATGCTTGCCTCGCCGGCCTCTCGCGCCTCCATCGTACTCAGTCGCGTACTGCACGCAGCGGTTCAAGTGGTTGTGCAGGCGTTAATCGTATTGATTGCTGCGTGGATGATGGGCGCCAGCACTACCTGGAATCCGCTTTACGTTTCACTGGTGATGATCATCGTGTTATTGATGGGCATCGCATTCGCCAGCATTTCCAATGGTCTGGCCATCATGCTGCAACGCGAAGAGCCACTGGTTGTTCTGGGCAACATCATGACACTGCCACTGATGTTTTTTTCCAGCGCCATGGTGCCCGAACAATACATGCCACAGTGGATACAATACATCGCGATTATCAATCCGATTGAATATGCGGTGGGTGCGATCCGCGCAATTTTTGTCGGTGAAGTTAATCTGGCTGCGTATGGCCAGGGTCTGGCGATTATGCTGGTGTTTGCCGCTGGCACATTGGCCTGGGCGATTTCTGCCTTCAAGGCATTGCGGGATTAATTCGTTAAATTCTCTGCCAGCCATACCAAAACAGGGGCCTTTCAGGTCCCTGTTTTGTCATCAAAACGCCATGTTCATCCCCAGCGTTCCAGACAACCGCTTATAATCCCCCAACGAAGTGCTTTGATAACTGGCAATCGCTTGTTCGGTTTCATCCTTGTCATTGTTATACAGCGTTGCAATCGGCATATCTGAGTCATTGCGGGTCACGCTAACGTTGGCAAATAAATTCACCCCTCGCGTCAACGCATAAAACAAACCGGCTTCACCACTCACAGTATAATTGTTACGCGTATCGAGCAGGCGACGTGTTTTCGCACCCGAATCAGGATTGACGTAACCAGTGTATGTCACATTCCCCCCCACGCTGCCGGATAAACCCGCCGCCAATGCACGCTGCAAATTCATACCCAAGGTATGACTGTTATACTCATAATCACGAGAATCATAAAACAAGGTTCTTACCGGCGTGTCAGTGATCTGATTTGTCTCTGGATCCCTGACCCGTGCTTCGTTAATCACTTGCTTGTTATGCACGTTACGGTAAACCGTCAGGTTGTAGCTAACAGTGACCTGCACATCTCCCAGCAGCAACTGCCCCATGTTAAATCCCATGGCAACCAATAATGATTCCAGCGGCACTCCGCCAAACGATTCAATGGTTCGCGCATTCAGCGTACTCTGCAACGAGGTAGGCACGCCATCCTCACCCTCATAACGCTTTGGCGTTAAACCGAACAACGCGGGCATCGCGACACGTTGCGCTCTGGCTAGACTCAGCGACTGGCTCTTACTGACAGTTGTTTCATTCATCAAGCCCTGTTGGTCTTGCCTCGAATAGACAATCGCATAACTGTCTCCAGGAATCCCCACCGTCCAACCCGCACTCAAATTGGAATTTAAATAATCGGACTGACTAAAATGATAAGTTGAATAGGTGGGACTCCACCCCAATCGAACCGCGTGAGTATCTGAAAATTTGTAATTAAAAAATAAGTTGAAAGCCAAATCTGAACGCAGTTCTTCCACTGGATTTTCGTCATTCATATTCAGATTATCGTCATACTGAAAGCTATAACTCATACTTTCAGAGAAACCATTGAGCCGCGACTCCACGTCGCTCAAACGCGCCTTGGCTTGACTAAGAACCACTTCAGTTGCGCCAGCAAATATAATCTTGCGATATTCCGTGGCTGCCATTTCATCCATACCCAACTGCTCATACGCCGTTCCTAACTGCAGGCGTATCCCTTGGTTTTCTGGTTGCAACTGCATCACCTTCTGGTACGACGCAACCGCATCACGGGCATTACCACGCGCAGATTGAATAATCCCCAAATAAATATAGGCCTCGGTATTGCCCGAATTTTCTTCCAACTCCTGGGCCAGCACATCCTCTGCCTCCAGCAATCGCTGTTCAGCCCATAATCCACGCGCCTTCGAGATAGGCCAGCGTTGCTTGGCAAATTTTGCTTCATTGGTATCCGGCGCAATCTGTATCACACGCTCATATTGCTCTGCGGCCTGCGAATACAAACCGCGCTGATCATAGATTTGCGCCAAGGTCATTCTCGCCGGCAATGCGTCCGGCATGTGTGTCAACACCGTTTCGAATTCACGTTGCGCCTCTTCCAGACGACCTTGTCGCATGAGAATAGTGCCTGCTTTAAAGGCCGCATCAACGTTTCCAGAAAAATATTCCAGCGCCTTTTGATATTCAGCCAATCCTTCCGCCACATTCCCAGAGCGCAGAGCTTCGTCAGCAATCTGGGTATGAATAAGATTCAGTCGCACCTTGGCCTGATCACGAAAACGCCCATCATCATTTTTGATAATGTATTCCAGTTGTTCCTTGGCTTCTTTATTCTTTTGCTGCATCCCCAGCGCATTAGCCAATTGCAGACGGGAAGTAAAATCTTTTTCGTTCTTTTTAACCAATATTGCAAACAATTGTTCGGCTTTTTCAGGCTTGCGAATTTGCATATACGCAATGCCCTTTTTCAAGATAGGTTCGGGATTGTCAGGAGCTATTTTCTGCACATCATCATAGGCTGCAATCGCTTCCTCGAAGCGCTGCTGTTCAAGATAGAAATTACCACTGACAATACCATAGCGAATCCGCGCATCTCGCGTTGACTCAGGTGATTTGTCTAAGACAACAACCTTCCAGTAATATTTTCTCGCCTGCTCAGGTTTCCCCGTTCGCTCATAGACACTGGCCAAACTCATATTAACCAGCACACTGTCCGGTTTATCTGCCAGCAGCTTCAAATAAGTTTGCTCTGCATCTTCCATGCGATTTAACTGCATATAGACCGAACCGATCATATACAGAATGGAGGCTTCATCTGGATACTCCAGCAACAAACCATTAAGTATCAGCAACGCCGCGTTATACTCACCACGTGACATCAAAGATTGCGCCGTCATAATCGCCAGATTTTTTTCCACCGCCTTCACGGCAGGATGCCGGGAACCACTATCCACTAACCGCTGATATTCTTTGATCGCCAAATCCGGGCGACCGGCACGCTCGTATACATTGCCCAAGCCAAGGCTATAAACCGCATTTTTGCTATCCAGGCTAACTGCCTTTTGGAAATTGGCAACAGAACTTGCCGCATCATTGCTGCGCAGATAAACATGACCTAATAAAAAATACGCTTCGGCTGTTTGCGAATCGTTTTGCAGCACCAACTCCAATGCCCGCTTTGCCTCAGCAATATTATTTTTTTGTAGAAATTCGCGCGCTTGTGCCAATAACTTCCCGCCCTTTTCATCCAATGCCATCGCTGGAGAGGACATCGCACTAAACACAAGTACAGTTAGCAACCAAAGCAAAGTAAATTTAATGACATTTGCGGCTTTCATACGTTAAAACGCCACGTTCATTTTACCGGTAACGCGCCAACCATCGAGCACAATATCCAGTCGATGCCTGCTCTCACCATCTGCGCCCAGCACATAAGCGGCTCCATCCGGCCCCTCCAATAGAGGTTTAGGCGGCCCCATTAAACGGTCACCCTGGTTAAAGTCGCTTCGAGCCTGCACTGTGCGAAAAACACCTCGATTAACTCCCTTGGCGTAGGCTGCCTCAAGACCGAACGAAAAACGACTGCCTATCATGCGTTCAAAACCCAGTCCAAGCTGCCCTAATAACAACCCTGTCGACTGTGTTTGATACACTGCAACACGTTTAAAACCTTTGGGTGGTCCACTCAGAAATTCAAGAACATGGGTTTCTTTATAATCCAAGTCAAAAAACTCGTGCAACGTAGCATTTACATAGAAATTGTTTTTTTGTTTGCGATCACGCAAGTAATGGCGCAACCCAAGAAAATATTGGGTATAGGAAAACTTGGCTCTGCGCTCATAGATGGCGTCATTATCCGCCACACCTTGCAACGTTAGAGTTGTCAGCACTGTGCCGGCAGAGCCAATCTCCCAAGCCGAGACACCAATTATAAAATCATTGCGCGTACCGAAATTTTTTCGAAACTCCAAGCCTGCTTCCGGCGCAATTCCAGGCTTGGGCAAATTATTTTCGATACGAAATGAAACGATGGAATATGCGCTTTCACCCTGAGCATCCTGCGGTAACTCGTCGCGCAATTCAGACTGACCTGCCAGTGGCGCAAAAAAGGCTTTGTTATAAATTACATCCAATTTTGGAACCGCAACGCCGGCGATGGGAGAAAAAATCCAGCCCTCCTCCCAAAGATCCGCCGCCTGTGCGTTTGCCGCCAAGGCAAGCAATAAACAACACGCCCTTATGCCACGCCACATCAGTCAGCCACTTTCTCCACAAATTTTGGCCGGAAGAAAGCAAACAACGCCGGCAATACCACGATGGCAACCAAACAGCTAATCACCATGTAGGCAGATACGAAATATCCCAATTTTACGTGCGGTGGAAAGTGTGAGAAAAACAGCACGGCAAAACCAGCGGCCACCACCGTCGCATTCAGCACAATTGTGCGGCCAGCGGTCCGCAACGTCTCGGCGGTCGCCTCGTCGTGGTTTTTCCCGCTTTTACGTTCCCGCCGATAGCGGAAAATATAGTGTATCGCGTAGTCCACACCCACACCGATGGCAATACCTGCAGCCAGCGCAGTAGACACATCCAGCGGAATTGCAAAAAATCCGCAAATACCGGCCACCAGCAATGTGCTCAATACAACCGGCATCACCACGAAAATGCCGGCGACCAACGACATCATAATCAATCCCGCGGCCAAAATAATTCCCAGTTTAGAAATAACAATGGAGTCGGTCTGGCTACCAATCAGCAGATGCCCCCACACGTACGAATTATTCGCCGACCCCGCATAATTTACGCGCACCCCCAATCCCTGGAAGTGTTGCTTCACAAACGCATCCACCGAGTCAACCACGAACTTCAAATCTTTTGTGTAATCTGTTTTGATGGCGATACTGATCAAGCCTTTTTTGAAGTTGTAATCTACCACTTCATCCAATTGCTCAGGGCGACCAGACAAGGCCAGCAAAAACATAAATTCAGCAATTTGCGCTTGGGTATCAGGCAATCTATTGTACTGCTGATCAGCGGAATGCAGATTCAGGTTCATGTTTTTGAGATAATCTACCACCGACAATGAACCGCCCACTTTTGGCAATGTTTCAGCGTATTTCTGCAATTCTTCCATCGCCTTTAACACATCAGGGCGTTTTAGCGTGTCACGTTCGTCCGCTTCGATAACCACATGAAGGAATGTAGTGCCATTGAACTTGTCATTCATCATTGCTGTTGCTTGACTGATTTCACTTTCTGCGCGGAAATCACTGAGCCAACTGGAGTTGACAAACAACTGACTTGCACCCACAGCAGCAGCAATAATCACCACCACCAATGATGCCATCACCAGTTTCGTGCGGGCGTTAATAAACACTCCCAAACGCACCAATAGCCATCCCAGACGACTGCTGTCTTCGTAGACACGTTGTGCTCGCTTCTTGGCGTAATAATTCGCTACATGCGGCTTAAGCAGGCTCAGCATTGCCGGAAGCAACGTCACCGTAATCAACCACGAGAACACAATACCCAAAATGGCAAATGCGGCAAAAACTTTGAACGGAGGCATTTCCGCAAACAGCAAAGCCAGGAAACCAATAGCGGTAGTCGCTGTCGTCGCAATTAGCGGCGCACCTAGATTATCCATGGTTTCAGCAACAATTTCTTTGCTGCTGCGATGAATATTGCGTGTGGCACTATCGTAGTATTGACTCATCAGATGCACCGAATCGCCAATTCCCACCGCCACAAGAATAACCGGCAGCATAGTCGAAATGGTGTACAAGGGCACATCCAGCAACACCATCAATCCGCCAGTCCAGATAATGGCAAAGCTCATCACCATCAGCGGCATCAGCACACCGCGAAAACTGCGGAATATCACCAACAACACCAGTGCCATGACAATAACGATCGCTGGAATCATGATTTTCATGTCATCCAGCGCGTAAATGCCTGAGGTCACTTCAATAACGGGACGACCTGCCAGATAAAAATGCTCGGTCTCTGGTGCCGGCTTGAACGCTGGAGCGGTCTCAGTTTCAGTCGAAGAATTGTCTGACTGATTGCCCGGCCACCACGGATTGGCGCCACCACCGGCATCACCGGCGGCATCCCACTGACCACCCGCACCGGCTTGCCATTGCGATTGTTGATCGGCCTGTTTTTGTTGCAATTGATCATTGGCAGCATCCGACGACTCGGCGGTCTTTTGCCATTTTTTCCAGTCGCCATCACCGCCGCCCCAAGATGCGGAATCCCAACCTGCGCTGGTTCCACCTTCCACCGCCAGGATGCCTTTAATCTGGAAGTAGGTCATGTAACGATTGACCATACCTTCTTTGAGCTTGGCGCGAATCATGGTTGCCTTGCCGTCAGCGGACACAATATTGCCCACAAACAGATCAGCGTTTTCCGTGACTCGTTTTTTCAGTGCAGCCATTTCTTCGTCATTTTTGGGCACATCTGGCATCAACGGTACACCGGCAATGGACTCATCGTCCCCGGTGAAATAAATCGCCGTGGCCATGGAAGCAATGTCCACATCGCGCTGTGCTGCCACCCCATCAAGGCCGCGTATTTTCTCCGCGATGCGCTTAACCCGTTCCAGTGTGTCCTGGTTGTAAATAGTGTCATCATTCACGATACCGATGATGATGTTGTCTTTAACACCAAATTCGTCATCGATTTTTTCGTCGTAAATAATCGCAGGATGACCTTTGGGCAAATACACCCTGGCGTCAGTCTCCCAACGCAATCCCTGACTCAATTGCATCAGCATGAAGGCGGTCACCGCCAGCATCACCAACACCACGGTCTTGGGAAACTTCACACCAATGGAGGATATCGCCTTAATCATTCACGACCCTTTCTGTCTGTTGCCCATGGGGCACTGTGATTAAAAACTGTATTTAAACTCGACGAATATTCGGTTGTTGTCTCTGAAATTGCCGAGAAATTGTGCTCGTTGTTCCAAGTCTATCAAACCACCTTCGGCAGTCGTATCTGCCGCACGACCAAACTGGGTACGTATTCCGGCAAAATAATCCACACCTGCCATAATCTGAAAATTGTTCGTCAGATTAAAGGTAAATTTTGGCTTCAAATACACTTCTTCGAAATTCCACAAGTAAATACCCAGCAGGGTAAAGACTGATGAATAACGCTGCATGGGCTTACGAATAAACAAATTAAACGTCGTATCAACTTCGTCGGTCAAAATGTAATTATTGTAATTTGTGATGATCCACTGGGCGATCGCAGGCGAAAAATCCGCTCCACCCCAGCTAAAGTCATATCCCAACGCCCAACGCCAGTGCGGTCGCTCTATCTCGCCATCGGCGTCCAGGAAACCATCGCCGTCTTGATCTTCATCCACCACGGCAAAATACTTGCCCGTGGCATACACGAGCTCCGCTTTGACGATATTACCACCGATTTCCTTGGTCAGCGTGCTGCCATACATCGCCATGCGCTTGTAAGTTGGCAAAATTGCCAGTTCAGTGGTGGGATCTGCGGTTTGCACATCCGCATCGGAAATGACACGAAAGGTGGTGGGATAGTCATCCCAAGTATAAAAATAACTTAGGGACACATCCGCGTCCCAAACATTGCCACTCCACCTCAGGCCATACTCCGCAAACTCCGGTCGGCCATTTTCTGGCAGGGTGGTTTTATCAAGCACCTGGAACAATTCCCACTCAGAGCCACCAGGCGCAGGTTTGTGGAAAGTGAGATCAGGAATATACAAAAATTGCAGCGCTCCCTGTTCGAGGTAATAATCCACCTTCAGCGTCCACAATGGGATTCGATAATCCAGCAATTCGGGCAAAATCAACTCACGAAAATCCATCGGGTTAATTTCATCAACCACACGAATCCCTTCTATCACCCCCCACACCACAAACTGGCGGCCAATGCGTACGTCCATGCTGGGCAAATATAGATCCAGGTAGAGTTCTCGCAGATCGGTAACATCAGAGTCTTTTTCGTGTTTGAGTGTTTCGATAAAGACCAGAGTTTCCTTTTCATCACGCCGGGTACGCGCAGCAATGGTTTCGTAATTAAAGAGGTCGTAGACGTGGTCGTAATAATACCAACCTGCGGCATACAATCGAGCAGAGCTCCCAAAATCGTACGCTAAATTCAGCGAAAATGTGTTGCGAATTTTGGTGAAGGTTCGTGGTTCGTCATAGCGGTAAGCCGTTTCGTTGCGCAAATAGCCACCCCAGGAAAATCCCGAAGTGGATTTTTCATCCAACGAGCCAGCAAGATCCGACTGCATCCCCTGATCCAGATCTTCCTGAGCCGTCGCCGGGACACTCCAGCCAGTCAGAACGATCAACAAGAGGGCGGCCAGACTTCGCGCTAAGCTTTTAATTGTTCCTTGCATGCACCACAAATTATCATCATGCCGTTATCCGGCGTGACGCCCATGACTACGTTATTCCCTGCCTGTAATACCTGCCCACAACAGTCACAAGCGTGAGAGCGATTCAGCTCCAGCGATTTCCAGCCAAGTACCGACGACAAACGAGTCTGCCTGTCAGCCGCACTGCATTTGATAGGATCAGCCATTTGCGCCAAGGCTTGACCCGGTTCGGCGAATGCGTCCTCCAGAACTTTGCGAATCAGTAGCGAAACTGGAATACCTAACTCGCTGGCACGCATCATGACCCGTTCCTTCAGCTCTTTGGGCACCCGTGCACCCAAAAAATCTTCCTTGCGTTTGGAAGCTCGTTGCGCCGCGTTACTGCGCATGCGTTCAGCTTCCTGGGCTGCAATTTCTGCCATCTTATGCATAATACTGCCTCCTACCTCGGATTAGCGGTCGCCGGCCACGTACACAATTGCACTCGATTGTTTAACAGCGTTTTATCAGTCCAGAAAAAACCTTGGTTTTCAACTAACTAAAACCAATTCAAACAATCCAAAGGAACAACAAAAATACGAATTTCGAGTGAATCAGCGCACCTCGCATCCATGCCACTCCCAGCCCTGGAATCCATCCATAATGGCTATATCGGCCCCAACTACCCCTTTTTAACTACGGAAGCACTACTACGGCATAAGAATCAGAAGTTTAAAGCAATACATTCAAGCGCGCACCACTTTGCGCGCCATTCAACCCGGACTGATCAAATACAAAAAGGCCCAGTATCAACTGGGCCTTTTTTCGTGCTTAAAAACAGCAAAGCAACCTAGATTTCAGAATCAATCACCAGTGTTATGCTTGCCTTGTCACCCACGGTGATTTCACCGCTCAGACCTTGCTTGTCACCTGGCTGCGGCATCGCGTTGCCGGTTTTGGAAACTCGCGCACCGACAATCACCTTGTCCACACTGGACAGGGTCATGTTGGGGTTCATGGCCATCGCGTCACTCAGCTCAAAGCTCATCGGCAAATCTTTCACTTGGGCACGAACAATCGCCAACGGCATCCGTGGACCATCAACCGCACGGGCAAATACGAACACTGTATCCTCAGGGCTCACCTTGCCTGCCAGCTTGCTGCTCAAACTGACCTTGCCTTTGATAACAGCTCCTGGACCGGCATTCGCCGCCGGTGCCGCACTGCCCTGCTGTGCCATCGCCGGACCTGCGCCCATCATGGGCCCACCAACCATAGGTGCCGCCATCGGCGCCATACCCAGATTGGAGCGAACTTCATTAATGTTCGCCAAAATCTGCGTGTGATCCTGACTGCCAGGCTGCAGCACGTTGAGCAAGCGCGTCCAGTACTCCAGCGCACCTTTAAAATCGGAATTCTGGTACGACGCTGTTCCCATCAACCACAACGACTGCCCATGGAATGGATCCAATTGCAGCGCCTGTTTCAACAGCGCAACCGACTCGGGAGTCAACGTACGATCGCTCGCCATCGCAATGGCGTCAGCATAAGTTGCCAACACGTCAGGGCTATTGCTTCCACCCAGCTCCACCGCTCGCTTAAAGGCTTCAACGGCTTCGTCAAAACGACGCATGTACTGATAGGTGCGCGCCAGCATGTACCAGCCCTCACCATCGTCAGGCTGAGCTTTTAAACGTTCGTGCAACTGCTCAACCAGTGCTTCAATATTGACCTCATTGTGCTCGGCGGCAGCTACTTGTGGTGTAGCGGACGACGGATCCAGTCCGGCCTCACCAGCGCCCCAGCTCATGTACAACGAAACGCCCACTACCGGCACCGCCAGAGCGATCACGCCAGCCGCAATATTGGCAAGCTTTGCGGAGGCTTTCGCCTGGTGCTGCGCATTTTTCTCCAGCATGCCCACGTCGGCCAACATATTCTTTTCGATGTCCTGCTTGGCTTTCTCGTATTGATCCTGACTGATCGTGCCAATCTTCAGATCATTTTCCAGTTCGGTAAACTGGTCACGATAGACCTCCAAGGTCAGTGCGCGCTGATCCACGCCCACTGGCACTTCATCCTCACCTTTTCCCTTGCGCAACAAAGGCGGCAACACAAACACCAGAGCCAATACCACAAACAAGGCGGCCCAAAACCAAAACATAGCCATTTTTATTTATCCCCAGCTTGTTCGCGCAACAGATCCTGTACGCGTTTCTCGTCTTGTTCACTCAGCGGCGAATCGTCAATCAGCTGACGACGCTTACGAATCGTAACCACCAGTACAACTACACCCACGATCAGCAAAATAAATGGCCCGACCCAAACAAAAAATGTCTGCGCATCAAAACGTGGACGGTACAGTACGAACTCGCCATATCGGGAAACCAGATATTCAACGACTTCTTCATCTGACTTTCCCTTTTCTATTTGAATACGAATCTGACGCTTCAAATCATCCGCCAAGCCAGCCTTGGAATCGTAAATGGTTTGATTCTGACATTTCAGGCAACGCAGCTCTTTGGTTAATTCATCCATTCGCGCCTGCAGCACGGGATCCATATCCGACAACGGCGCAGCTTCCTGCGCGCTCACAGGTAACGCCAGCGCCAGCAACAATAGGCATACAATACGGCTCAACGCTTTCATCCGCGAAGCTCCTTAATTTTGGGCAGGAGAATTTCATTCCAGTCCTGACGGGAAACGGGGCCGACGTGCTTGTAACGAATCACGCCTTCTTTGTCGATCAGGAACGTTTCCGGCACACCGTATACACCGTAATCAATGCCCACATCGCCACTGTAGTCCCAGGCAATCGACTTGTACGGATTGCCCAACTGCTGCAGCCAACCCAGACCATCATTGCGCTCATCTTTGTAATTCAATCCCACCATCACAACGTCGCCGCGACGTGAAATTTCCATGAACAGAGGATGTTCGGAGCGGCAGGCTTCACACCAGGAAGCCCACACGTTTAGCATCCATACTTGCCCTTTCATCTGCTCAGGCGAAAAAGTCGCCTCGCTGTTGAGCAACTCAGGAACCTCAAACATCGGCGCAGGCTTATCCACCAGCACCGATGGCAGGCGGCCAGGATCTTTGCCCAGACCGATAAAGAAAAACACAACCAGGACAGCGAAAATGCCCAGAGGAATTAAAAAACGCAACATCAGGAATTAGCCTCCGTCGCCTGACCAACCACATCTTTGGATTGTTTAGTCGTTTTTTCACTGCGACGCGCAGCCAGACGGTAACGGCGATCAGTCACCGCCAGCACGCCAGCAATCGACATCAGCAATGCGCCGCCCCAAATCCAGTTCACGAACGGTTTGTAGTAAACGCGAACACTCCAAGCACCACCGGATACAGGCTCACCCAAGGACACGTACAAATCACCGAAGAATCCCGAATCAATCGCCGCTTCTGTCATCACCATGGTGGTTACGTTGTAAAAGCGTTTTTCCGGATGCAGAACTTCAATCTCACGTTCGTCCTGGAAAACGGTTACCACACCTTGGTCCGCTTCGTAGTTAGGCCCCTGGACATGACGGGTACCATCGAAACGGAAGGTGTAGCCATGTACTTCCACCGTATCACCGATGTTCATGCGCACATCTTTCTGCGATTCGTAATTGGTCACCAACGTAACGCCCAGCACCATCACGGCAACACCAAAATGCGCCAGCTGCATCGCGTAATAACTGCGGGAGAAACTACCCTCGCCCTTGCCCGCACGCTCTTCGCGTGTACGCCAGCGATGCATGATACTGCTGATGATCGACACCACGATCCACATAGCGACAAAACTGCCAAGCGCAGCCTTGAAGGTCAACTCACCCATGGCCAACGGCACCAATATCCCCAGGATCAGTGCAATACCCAAGGCGTATTTCAAGCGAGTAACGGTGTCTGGCAGGCTGCCCTGTTTCCAGCGAACAATCGGCCCAATCGCCACCATAAACAGCAACGGCATGATCAGGATGACAAACACCATATTGAAAGACGGAGGACCCACCGAGATCTTACCCAGCTCCAGCGAGTCCCAAATCAGCGGCGCCAGCGTACCGATCAGTACCGCAGCCATCGCCACCACCAGCAATACGTTGTTCACCAGCAGCATCGACTCGCGCGAGTACATGCCAAACCGTCCGCCCAAACCTACTGCAGGCGCACGCCATGCGTAGAGCACCAACGACAAACCGATGACAACCACCAGGAAAATCAAAATTGCGGTACCACGTGCAGGATCCGAAGCGAAGGCGTGTACTGAGGTCAACACCCCGGAACGCACCAGGAAGGTACCCAGCAGACTTAACGAAAACGCCAAGATTGCCAGCAGAACCGTCCAGTTCTTGAAACTGCCGCGCTTTTCGGTCACCGCCAGCGAATGCACCAGCGCTGTTCCCACCAGCCAAGGCATGAAGGAGGCATTTTCAACAGGGTCCCAGAACCACCAGCCACCCCAGCCCAACTCGTAGTACGCCCACCAGCTACCCAGCGCAATACCCAGGGTCAGAAACACCCAGGCGATAATGGTCCACGGACGCGACCAACGCGCCCAGGCCGCATCCATCTTGCCCGACAGCAAGGCAGCGACTGCAAACGCAAACGCCACAGAGAAACCCACATAGCCCATGTACAGCAATGGAGGATGGATTATCAAACCAGGATCCTGCAGCAGCGGATTCAGATCCTTGCCATCCAGTGCCGGTGGCAACAAACGATCAAACGGATTGGAGGTAATCATCGTGAACAGATAAAAACCAAAGCCAACAAATGCCAGCACACCCAGAACTCGCGCCACCATGTCCAACGGCAGATTGCGGCTAAAAATCGCCACCGCCAATCCCCAGCCCGTCAGCATCAGCATCCACAACAACAGCGATCCTTCGTGCCCCCCCCAAACACCGGCGATTTTGTAAATCATCGGCAGCATGGAATTGGAATGACCAGCGGTATACGTCACCGAGTAATCATTCGTCACAAAGGTGTAGGTCAAACACAGAAAGGCAATGCTGATAAAGACAAATTGTCCCGCTGCAGCTGGACGCGCCACGCGCATCAATGCCTGATTGCCGGTATGCGCCCCCCACAATGGCAAGGCAAATTGCACTGCGGCAATCAGCATCGCCATGATCACGGCGAAATGACCTAACTCAGGTACCATGAAAGTTCTCCCCCAAAGAAACTCAGAAAATATTAGATGCCGTCAGCAGGCTTTGCAGCGGCTGCAGCTTCGGCTTTTTTGGCTTTTTCCAGCGCGTCAGCAACTTCTGGCGGCATGTAGTTTTCATCATGCTTGGCCAAAACTTCGGACGCAGCGAATCTGTTCCCGGACATACGGCCCTGAGCAACCACGCCCTGACCTTCACGGAACAGATCCGGCAAAATACCGGTGTAGGTTACCGCAACGGTTTGCGCACCATCGGTAACATTAAAATGCACGGTCAGACCATCGTCTTCACGCTGTAACGATCCTTCTTCCACCAAACCGCCCAAACGGAAATCGCGATCCAACGGCGCTTTGCTGGCGTGCACGTCACTGGGACTGAAGAAAAACACCATGTTGCTGTTAAATGCATTGAACAGCAACGTGGCCACAATAGCGATGGCCGCCAAACCACCGCCAATCAAAAACATGCGCTTATGTCTCGTTTTCATGAATACTACTCTCTACTCATTCGGGAAATGCGCGTCAAACGCTGCACCAGAGTACGCTTGGTCCGCACCAGCAAAATAACTTCTATCGCCATAAACAAAAAAGTCACGCCGTAAGAACCCCAAACATACCAAGCATAACCATTCATGGCCCAAAATTCGGAAAAGCTGCCCCAGTTCATTTTCTGGCCTCCATCATTTCCAGCACCCAGGCCGCGTGACGCTCTCGCTCCAATATGACCACCCTGACACGATAAAGTGCCATGGCGATTGCGTATGCCCAAAACGCAAACGTCATTACAATCATGGCGGTAAACATACTGCTTTCCATCGTTGGCGCATTCGTCACCGTCACCGAGGCACCCTGATGCAAGGTATTCCACCAGCGCACAGAAAAATAAATGATGGGCACATTAATCACGCCCACCAAAGCCAACAGGCCACTGGCACGCGCTGCGCGTTGTGGATCATCTATCGCTGCCTGTAGCGCCATATATCCCAGGTACAAAAACAGCAATATCAATTCAGAGGTCAGGCGCGCATCCCAAACCCAGTAGGTTCCCCACGTGGGTTTGCCCCACAACGCCCCGGTCCAGAGCGCCAAAAAGGTAAACAGTGCTCCTGTTGGTGCCAGGGCCGACGCCATCATGTGCGACAAGCGGGTGTTCCAGATCAAACCAATTGCAGCGTAGCCACACATCACCAGATAAATCAGCATCGACATCCAGGCGGCAGGCACATGAATGAACATGATGCGATAACTCTCGCCCTGCTGATAATCGGTTGGCGCGACAAAAAAGCCGAAATACAAACCGACTACCGTCAAAATTGCTGCGGTTGCCGCAAACCAGGGAATCATTTTACCCGCCACCGGGTAAAACACCTTGGGTGACGAATACTGCCACCAAAACGACCAAGAAAAAATCTGCATATCAGTCCAACGAAATCCTTAACGCTGCCGCGGCACCAAACGGCGCCAACAGCACAGCCAACACCAAAAATGCACCCAACAGCGAAACGTGAGCCTCAAATCCCAGTCCGGCACGAGCTGATTCAACTGCACCCGCACCAAAAATCAGAATCGGAATATACAGCGGCAACACCAGCAAAGACAACAACACCCCACCGCCTCGCACCCCAAGCGTCAGGCCAGCACCCACGGCACCAACCAAACTCAGCACAGGCGTTCCCAACGCCAGGGTCAGCATCAAAATCAGGATGTTTTCCGTGCTCAACCCCAACTGCATTCCCAAAACGGGCGAAATCAGCACCAATGGCAAACCACTGACCAACCAATGCGCCGCAACCTTGCTCAACACCACCATGTACATCGGTTGCGCGGAAAGCAGCATCTGCTCCAAACTGCCGTCGGCGTAGTCATCAGCAAACAGTCGGTTCAACGACAACATCGACGCCAACAACGCCGCTACCCACAACACGCCCGGCGCAATCTCTTCCAGGGTTTGCAGTTCGGGCCCCACCCCCAGCGGAAACAGACTGACCACGATGACGAAAAAGAACAATGTCGTCAGCACTTCGGATTTGCGGCGCATCGCCAGGGTCAGATCTCGCCACAACAGCCATCGTAATGCGGTAATCACTGCAGAATCCCCCGGCGATTTTCCAACACCAATTGGCGCATACGTCCTTGTGGCAAACTGAACGCCTGATGCGTTGTCAGCACAATCATGCCACCACTGGCCAAATGGCGCCCAAGCACGGCTTCCAACTGGGCCACGGCTTTGACATCCAATGCAGTAAAGGGTTCGTCTAAAATCCACAACTTGGCGCGACTAACCAATAATCGCGCCAAGGCAACCCGACGCTGCTGTCCTTGCGACAACACTTTCGTGGGTAGATCTTCGCGGCCACGCAGGCCAATTTCATCCAACGCCCGCCAGGCATCATCGTCTGCCAGCGCCTGGTTGGACATTGCGCAGGAAATGCGCAGATTTTCCACGGCAGTCAACTCGGCCTTAATACCCAGTTGATGCCCCAGATACAGCAATTCGCTGTTGAATTCTTCTTTTTGCTTACGAATATTTTGGCCGCGCCAGCGCACTTCACCCATCGCCGGCGCCACCAGACCGCACATCATGCGGATCAGCGACGTTTTGCCCGCACCATTGGGACCGACCACATGGACCAGCTCACCGTCCTGCACAGAGAAACTCAATTCTTCGAACAAAATACGATCGCCGCGTACACAGCTGAGATTCGCGGTTTCTAACATGATGAATAGCCCGGAAGTCCTGCGAAGATGTTTGTTGTTATTGTTAAACGCAAAATTAAGCCAGCATTCTAGCACTATTAAAAGCCACGAAACTAGGTTTTTGGCCCGAATAGCGCTGTCACAAAAAAGCCGGCTTTTCGCCGGCTTTTTTATCAATAAATCATACGGTTAATGACAAGTCGTGCAGTCCGCCTTAGTCCAGGCACCACTGGCGCGATAGGTTGCCACCCGCAGGCGGGAAACCGCCGGATCAAAATAGGTCGATTCAAAACCACCCGCCAGATCGTTCTTATCCGCCAGCATGCCTTTTTTCTTCCAGCCATGAGTCAAACGCACATGGCAATCCTGACAGACCACTTGCTTGGCAGTCGCGGCACCAGCAGGACCATCTTCCTTGACATTGGGATTAGTTTGCATGTGCCCCAAGTGTAAGTTGTTATCGCTAAAACCTGACAAGGGAGTCGTACAGCCCACGCAACTAAAGCCGCTCTGCTCCACTCCGGTACCACCTTGGCCATATTCATTGAATTTGTGACAGCTAAAGCACAAATCATTTTCACTGCCCAGCTTGCCTGTGTTTGAGTTCCAGGGACCTGCAAGCACCTTCGGCACATTGGAACCGTGCGGCCCCTTAGGACCAGTGACATCATTATTGGTATGGCAATCCGAACAGTACATTGTCTGCGTACCCACCGCAGTATTAAACGGCGCCACAAATGTCTCCGCTGCCGCACCGCCCGTGGTCACACTTCGATTAGTCCCAACCATCACTGGATGCCAGCTCAGGTGGTTGCCACCCGGCTCGCCCGCTTCCGAAATATCAGCATTGAATTCCATCGCCGTATTGCTCACATTAGCAGCAGGGGTGTTAGCATAGCTGGAATGACACTTCATGCACACCTGGTACTCACGTGTGGTGTATGACTCGATGACATCAGTGCCTGGCGACGCCCCAGGGTCACCTTTCTTGAACGCGTAGGTCAACGTACCATTTGATGGATCAAACGAAGCGGACGTCGTTGGCGTTAGCGTCGTTGGTTCAACGCCGGTTACACCACGCAACGCACCGGAGGCGATATTGTTATGCGCCACACCCGCAGTGTGAACGTGCTTGCCTTTGCCGGGGGCCGGCGTGGTCGGACTTGATGTCACGGTGGCATTGGAAATCATGCGGTGCGGATGGTGACAATCCGAACACTGCGTATTGTGACCTGAACCCAAGTTGAGCGAAGGCACCGCATTCGGATCTGCATCTTCGGTCAAATCCGCCGTAAGCACATTATGCACTTTCGATACGATTACTGGTCTATGGTTGGCTGCCTTGCCATCCACCGCTTCGATATCCGCCACTGCGGTCACATCTGTCAGCACCTGATCCGCATTGGCCAGCGAGGTATGACATTGATAACAACTGTCATCCACCGACGGATTGCCGCCTGCCTGTTTGGGGGTATTGATATCATCGGTGCCTTCACGCAATAACCGTTCAGCACCGGGAACCGTGTGCGCATCATGGCAGCTTAAACAACTGGCCTGCCAGACTTGAATATTTTTTGGAAATTCGCGTGTCGCTGCTGCTGCGTCAGCATAAGTCTCGTCCGCCACCTGAGCATGAGCATGGGTAGAATTTTCCCAGCCCGCTTTTTTGTGACACGCCAAACAGCCAATATCCGTCGCCACATTGAACGCGGCGCCACTGGGTTGGGTTGTTTTCTGGAAGCGATTCAAGCGCAGAAACTTGATATTGGTACCTTCTTCGCCATTGGTGCCACGTACATGCGGATCGTGACAGGAAGTACACTCCAGGCTGCCATTCTCCAACGGCACCGCCATGCGGTTTTTGGTGGCAGCAGCCCCTGCCGCACTACGACCAAGACGGGAATCAATATACGTCGTTGATGCCGGATCGATCAGCTCACCATCAGAGGTTGCCAACAACGTGTTGTAGCCAAAGGCTATCGGGTGATCATTACTCAAATCAGTGCTCAGATTGGAGTTATAACCTGTGCCAGTATTGACCA
>JAOUHV010000010.1 GCA_029884425.1 Gammaproteobacteria bacterium | reverse complement strand
TGAGGATGTAGCAAAAGTCCCTCCGGTTTGGGCTGGCAGCCATTTTGCCCTAAGGCGGCGATTAATGCATCAGGCCGCCAGGGTTTTTCGTCAAAAAAATGACGATTTAGCCAGACTCATGACGCGCGAAATGGGAAAACTGTATAAGGAAGCCCTGGCTGAGGTGGAAAAATGCGCTTTGGGCTGCGAATACTACGCAGATCACGCCGAAGCCTTCCTCGCCGACCAGCTCATCGAATCCGATGCCAGCCGCAGTCTGGTCTGCTACCAGCCGCTGGGCACCATTCTGGCGATCATGCCGTGGAATTTCCCGCTGTGGCAGGTTGTCCGTTTTGCCGCACCGGCACTGATGGCCGGTAACACCGCCCTGCTCAAACACGCATCCAACGTCCCCGGCTGCGCGCTGGCGCTGGAGCAGATCTTTGCCGAAGCGGGTTTCCCAACCAATGCGTTTCGCAGCCTGATCATCCCCTCCAGCATGGTCAAGGCGGTGATTGAACATCCCAAAGTCCACGCCGTCGCCCTCACCGGCAGCACGCCGGCAGGCAAACAGGTCGCCGCCACCGCCGCCGCCTGCATCAAAAAGTCAGTTCTGGAACTGGGCGGCTCGGACGCATTCATCGTGCTGGAAGACGCGGATCTGGACCTGACCGTGCAGCAGGGCGTGGCCAGCCGCTACATGAACGCCGGCCAAAGCTGCATTGCCGCCAAGCGCTTCATCGTGGTCGATGCCATTGCCGATGCCTTCCTGTCGCGCTTCAAAACCGCCGTCGAGACACTGCGCCCCGGCGACCCCATGGATTCGGCCACCACCCTGGCCCCCCTGGCGCGGGTGGATTTGCGCGACGAATTGCACGACCAGGTACAGGCCAGCCTGGCCGCCGGCGCCGTCGCGCTGACCGGCTGTCAGCCCGTGCCCGGACCGGGCGCGTTTTATCAGGCGTCCATTCTGGATCGCGTTGAAAAAGGCAATCCCGCCTACAGCGAGGAGTTGTTTGGCCCGGTCGCCATCGTCATCCGCGCCCGCGATGAACAACACGCCATCCAGATCGCCAACGACACCGAATTTGGCCTGGGCGGCAGCGTCTGGACCCGCGATGTCGCCCGTGGCGAGCGGCTGGCCCGGCAACTGGAATGTGGCTGCGCGTTCGTCAACGGTATGGTCAAAAGTGATCCGCGCCTGCCGTTTGGTGGCATCAAGACCTCCGGCTATGGCCGCGAGCTGGCGATGCAGGGCATCCACGAATTCGTCAACATCAAGACGGTATGGATACGCTAGCCGCGCAAGCGGCATTGCTGGATTTGTTGCTACAGCATCCGCAGGGGTTGAGCGAATACCAGTTGCTCAAGCAGTTGCCGGAGGATGTCGCTAATCCCCCTACTGATTTCACTGATTCGTTGTCGCTGTTCCAGAGTCATTTTCTCCTGTTTCACCTGTTGTACCGATTGCGTGAGCAATTGCTTGGCGAGCAGCGCGGCGATCTTCAGATCAGTGTATTCAACATCCAGTGGCGGCCCTACAGCCCGCATCCTGCCGGTTTACAGCATGATGATCCGCTGCGTGACTACTATCTGGATTTGCGCCACCTGCACAACACGGATGAAAGGGACGTAGACGAGATGCTTAACCAGTTCTGGCTGCGCTTTGCCGCCGCCAACGACAAAACACTCGCACTGCAGTTATTCAGTTTGAAAGAACCCGTAGAGTTTCAGCAGATCAAATTCCGCTATCGCCAACTGGTCAGCCTGCATCACCCCGATCGGGGCGGTGACAAGGAAAAATTGCAGCAAATCAATGATGCCATGACCACGCTCAAGCGGTATTACCAGCGCTAGTCGGCGGGCACCAGACGCAGCCGTCGGGTATCACCCCGTGCGGCACGTTTTGGCAGGGCAGGTTGCAGGCGACGCATCACCTGCTCGGCCGTGGCGCGATACGCCGTCAGCTTGCCACCGTAAATGGACGCCCAACGCGGCGACACATCCTGATCCACGCTGATGATGGTTTCGCGCGGACGCGAGAATGCCGCGCCCGATGCCGCCGGCAGCACCCGCAGGCCAGCAAATGATTCGGCAACATCGCGCACGCTTAAATCACGATATGCCGGAAAGTAATGCTGCAGTACCGTGAACAAATAAGACTTTTCTTCGGCCATAGGCATAACCGCCGCCGGATCGCCCTGATAAATGCGCTCGGTGGTTCCCACCAGGGTGCGCTGATACCAAGGCATGACAAACACCGCCCGACCATCTTGCGGAGCTTCGACGTAATAAATACCGGATTTGAGCGGAGCATCCAGAATGATGTGCGTCCCCTGCACCAGATCAACATCGCAGGCACGATGCAACAAACCGGCTTTTTCATCCACCCGACGCGCCCAGGGGCCGGCAGCATTAACCACCGCCCTGGCATGGATTTCCCGCGACTTGCCGGCGTAATCGACCTGCAGGTTCCAGCCGGTAGAATGCGGCTCGGCACTCATAAACTTGGCCGGAATCCACAGTTCTGCGCCCATGGTTTGCGCCGATTGCATCACCGCCTGGGTCAGCAGATTGTCGTCGGTCTGTGCATCCCAGTATTGAAGCACCGTCTGCAAACCGGCAGCATCCAATCCGTCCAGCGTATCCCACTGGGAACGCGGCACGGTGCGAAACAGTGCCGAACTGCGCAGCCCGGTCAACATGGCGTACAGACTCAATCCTGCACGCAGTTTCCAGGGACGGCGGCGGGTTTGTGGGTAAACCGGAATAAAAAATGGCCGCAACGTTACCAGGTCTGGCGCGTTGGTCAGCAGTAATTCGCGTTCGTACAGGCATTCCCGTACCAGGCGGATTTGTCCGCTTTCCAGATAGCGCAATCCACCGTGAATCAATTTGCTGGAACGGCTGGACGTGCCCGAAGCCAATGCGTGCTGCTCAATCACCAGTACGGAATGTCCGGCAGCAGCAGCGGCTTGCGCCGCGCCCACGCCGTGAATCCCACCGCCAATCACCACCACATCGTAATCCACGTTACGCTCCGTTAAATGCGTCGTCGACCAGCAGTTGCGCCAGTTCCATGCCTTCGATGTAAATCACGCCACGCGCCAGCCATTGCCGTGCCAGCGCCGGATCAATAATTTCGTACAAAAACCACTGCCACGGCCCGGACCACAGCGGCAGTTCAATTTTTTTGTAATTGCAAATCAGGATGTGCGGCTGCAGTGCCTCAGCCAGCTTGCGCTGCTCTGGCGTCCAGCGGCCAATCACCCAGCCGATGCGGCAAGGCGTCTGTTCACGAACGAGGTACAACACCTGATCATCGAACGAAATGATGCTGCACTGCGCCAACACCGGCTGCAGCACAGCCACCACCTGATCGAGCATGTACTGCCGGCCAAAGCGATTGAGACTTTCTTCTTTGAGTTCAACGAAGGCATGTACCTGCGGATGCGCCTGTAAAATCTCGGTCAGGCGCTGCAAGGGCGGCAATGGTTCAGCGGCGAAGGCATTTCCCAGGCGCTCGACTTCACCCACGGTTTGAATCTGCAATGCCGACCAGGGTGTATCCAGCACCGAGCAATTGACGCCACCGGTACGCTGCAACGTGTCGTCATGGACGATCACCGGCACGCCATCGGCACTCAGTTGCACGTCCAATTCAACAAAACGAACACCGGCGGCAATGGCCTTTTCCAGACTAAGACTGGTGTTTTCCGGGTAGCGGCTGCTATAGCCACGGTGAGCAACAATATGCGCGGTCATGCGTTGTCTTCGTAAAAAGGGTTAGGACTGGCCTGTCACCAGCACGCGACGCAACAATTCCACCAAAAAACGGGGTTCAAAGGGTTTGTCACAAATAGCGGAGACGCCCACCTGTTCCACCTGCGCCAAACGGGCCTCGTCCTGCATGCTGGTTACCATCAGTATCGGCACGTTGGTCTGACTACTTTGCTGCCGCACGTAACAAACAAACTCTTTGCCATCCATTTCGGGCATGTTGTAGTCGGTCAAAATTAAATCGAACACATGCTGCTGCATAACCGCCATGCCTTCACGGCCATTTTCCGCTTCGACGATCTGATCCACGCCAATATTTTGCAGAATGCGACGGATGTGTCGGCGCGAGGTGAGGCTGTCATCGACAATCAGGACGCGTACACCGTCCAGATCAACATCAAAGTCCAGCATCATGCTGCCAAGATCCAGCATGTCGACTGCGCTGACCAAGGCCGAACGCAGGTTTTCCATGGTAAAAGGTTTGGGCAGAATCCCCACCACACCGGCCTGGCGAATGGGTTCGAGCAAGCGCACACTGGTTTCGCTGGAAACCAGCATGAACGGCACGTCCGCCAATCGCGGCTGCCCACGCATTTTGGTCACCAGATCAGCGCCCGTCATGTCACTCAAATGCATTGCACTAACCACCAGATCCGGCGGCGTCCCCATCATGGTGGTCAGTGCCTCCTCGCCGCTGGTGACAGCGTCGACATTACGCACCCCGATCTCAATCAGATAGTTTCTGATTACCCGCTGTTGCGTCGTCGATGGTTCCACGAGCAACACCAGCAGATCGCTAACGGATATCGACTCCATACTCCTATCTCTCCGCTCCGGGGCTTAGATAACGCGGTCATTCCCCCCATCAATGGGAAGCTGTGCTGCGGTGGTCTTGGCAAACAGCGGACCGCACATCTCGGCAGCCAATTCGGCCACATCGCGGCTGCTGATGGTTGTTTTCAACACATTCTTGGTCTTGTATTCATCGACACTTAAACCATAGTGTTTAGCCCGTGCAGCTAAAATATCTTCACTCCAGATGCCGGTATCGAACACTGCATCGGGATGCAGCATGTTAAGGCGAATGCCATCGCCGCCCCATTCCAGCGCGGTTACCCGCATCAATTGTGTCAACGCCGCCTTGGAGGCAGAGTACGCTGCCGCACCGGGACCGGGGGCAGGTACGTTCTTCGAGCCAATCACAACAACACGACCACGGTTGGGTGACAACTTGAGCAGCGGATAGCATTCACGCAGGAAAGTGACATTGGCATCCAGATTCACTGCCATCACTTTGTGCCACAATGCCAGATCCATTTTGTCCACACGACAACCGCCAGGGAACAAACCGGCATTCAGCACCAGCATGTCGATACCGCCAAAGCGACGCACGCCCAATTCGATAGCGTTTTTCACCTGATCTTCGTCGGAAACATCGCACACCACGCCGTAATAGTCTGCACGCTTGAACAAATCAGCCACGCCTGCACTGACATCCAGCGCAATCACCGCCGCGCCACGCGCCAGCATGGCCTCTACCGCTGCCTTGCCTATGCCCGATGCTGCACCGGTCACCAGCGCCACTTCACCGGTAAACATGGGCGCTTTGCCGCCACCTTTGAGCTTGGCCTGTTCCAGATCCCAGTATTCCATGTCGAAAATATCCTGGTCCGATAACGCCCGGTAACCGCCGAGTTTTTCTGCGCGCAGGATAATGTCCACGGTGTGCGAATAAATGTCTTTGATGATGGCCGCATCCTTGGCACTTCTTGCTGCGGCCAACATGCCCAATTCCTTGTCGAGAATCACCCGCGGCGCTTTATCCAAAATGGTTTTCTTGTCACGGGCACGTGGCGCATGGGTATCAAAATATTGCTGGTAGCGTTGCGCATAACCGGCAATATCGCGACCCAGCAATGGTTTTTGTTTGGTCCGAATAACGTGATCAGGTGTCGCCGGACCTTGCTGGGAAATGCTGGCGACTTGCGGATGATGCGCAAACGCATCGCAATTGGCGCGACGAGCGACGGACAAAATCATCGGCGCACCGACAACCTTTGACAATTGCTGGCGCATGCTGGCCAACACTTCGCGTTGTGGCTCAACAGAAACCACCGGCGGCTCGTGCTGCAAATCCCAGGCATTTTGTTTTTGCAGATAGGCTTCCGCCATACCCACCAGTTCGATCATGCGTTCGTAGGATTCACGCGCGGTGTCTGCAAACGAAAAAATACCGTGATTGAGCAGCACCATTCCCTTGGTCTGCGGACCAGCCTCTTTGGCAAAACGTTTGGCACAATCACGCGCCAGATCAAAGCCGGGCATGATGTAGGGAATGATCACCACACTGTCACCGTAAATCTGGCGAATGCGCGCTTCGCCATCCTTGGTGTTGGTGATGGTCACGATCGCATCGGCGTGGGTGTGATCAACGAATTTGTACGGCAAGGTCGCGTGCAAAATGGCTTCAACCGAGGGAGTGGGTGCACCGGGGTTAGTCATGTTGGCCTTGAGCTGTGTCACCATGTCCGGGTCACTCAGGCTGGGCAATTCAGCCAGTCGAATCAGATGCTGCAGTTTGACCGGCGCAAAACCAGGACGATCGATGGTTTCCAGATCCCAGCCACTGCCTTTGACGTAGAGAATTTCTTCATCTTCACCAAAAATATTTTTCTCAGTGATTTTGACCGAGGTATTTCCACCACCATGAAGCACCAGCGTATGATCTCGCCCTAACAAACGGGAGGTATAAACCCGCAAGCCCAAATCATCGCCGTAACTGGCCGCTTCCGCATCATTCCACAAGCTTTTCATGCACAACTCCAAGACAAATAATTGCCAACATTGTGCGGTAAATTCAGCGAAATGAACAGTTTAAAAACAATGCGAGGAATCTGCGTTGCTCACTTTTCAAGCGACCAACAAAAAGGGAAGCACTTGGCTTCCCTCAAGTAACAACCGCACCAACAATCGGTTAGTTTTCGGTGCCGGTCGATGCGACAAACGGCAGCACTTTGGCCTTGGGCGGGGTCGGCACAATACGGGCAAATTCGGATTCAGGGTCTACCATCGCTACTAGATTGCACAACTCATCGTGCGTCTGGGACAGAGAACCCCACATCATGTCGTAAATACGAACGGTGGATTCCATCGGGTTTTTGCAGCGCTTGCGCTCCATGTCCACCCGCCACTGCACGCGCTGCAAACGCTGCTTGGCTCTCTCAGGTAACCCGTCGATAAATTTTTGCAGAAATTCTACACGCTGTTGTTCAAACGCCTCAGGGTCCTGCTTAGCCAACGCCATCCAGCGGTCAAAATCAAATTCAGTTGCTGTTTTCATGTCAATTGTCCTTTGCTGTACTCCAACTGCGGCCCACAAACCGGCCTAGAGTCCCATCACCTACTCGGACCACTCTAACAAAAAGCAGCAAAACCCGCAAAACAACAGGCAAGCACTTACTTTCGTAAAATTTACGACAAAATCAGACAATACACATTTAAAACAAGAGGGTAGAAAATTATTTAGATTAAAAACAGGAGGTGTTCGCAATAAAAAATATCAAAATTTACCGGCAGGATACGCTTGAAAATCTAGATTAAATCTTAATATCCCCACCAGCTCTGGTATTGGGGGTCACGCTTGACCACATTAGGCTGGATAATTTCTTTGACCGCAAATGGCGCGGTATTGGTGTTGCGCACCACTTTGGTTTTGACCCGATTGCCTTTGGGGTCAACAATGATTCGCACCACCGGCGCATCCACCCGATTGCCGCGGCGAATCACCACGCCTACTTCGCCATTGGCCAATTGCACCTGACAACCCGGTGGATACAAGCCGAGAATTTTCACCACGATTTCGATCGTGGAACCTTTGGCGCGGCGATCCTTACCCAGGAAAATGTCACGCGCTGCCACTGTGGGGAATTGCGGTTTGCGATAGGTTCGAGCAGAAGACACTTTGGCGCAATATACGTCCGCCAAATGCAACAGCGACGCGCCCAGAGGGACTTCCTCGCCCATCAAACCCTGCGGATATCCAGTGCCGTCCACGCTTTCATGATGTTTGAAAACATAATCCAGCCAACGATGATCATCCACCCCCATCTGCTTGAGAATTTGCACACTGGCCTCTGGATGACTGGCAATGGTTTTGCGTTGTTCATCGCTCAATGGTGTCGCCTGACTTTGGGCACGATCCTGAAAGTCCGCGACCGAAATATTCATCGTCAATGCTGCCGCCACCAAAGCACGGCGAGAATCGTCATCCCACTGCAGATAGGCTGCGGTCAATTCGCACAGCACCGCCACATGCACCGAGTGCTGGGCGGTGTAATATTCGTATTCGTCAATAATGATGGTTGCCAGCGCTGCATCCGGCGCCTCGCTGCAAACCGTATTAATGCGCGACACCAAGGTGCGAACGTGTTCGGCATTCCCCTCCAACGTGGGACTGGCATAAATCGCCACCAACTCATTACGAATTTCAATCAGCCGGTCAAATGGCGAACGCCACTGGTAAACTGCACCACCGTCATCCTTCGCCAAGCGGCCCTTGTTATCACCGTACAGCGATGCCAGCTCCTTGCCCAAGGTCAGCAGTTGCTCATGCTCATCCAGTTTAGCGACCTGTTCATCCGTGAGCACAATACCCTTCTGCGCCAGCAGCGTGCCGTCGGTTTTATACACCGGAACCAGCAGTGGCTGATGTGCCTTGATCAGGTTGCGCGTCAAATTCACCAGTTTTTTTGCGGACATGGTGAGACTTTTACTCCAACGGTTTTTGGGCAATAACGTCGTTTTTTATAACGGATTTCGCATTCGTTCTCTGAAGTGCAGCCTCAGCCAACACATTTCGGGAAGTCCGTCTGTTACTTCAACGGCAGCAAAACCAAATAATTAAGCCTGTCAGTGTTCAATCTGCGGCAGGCGCACCACTGCGCCGGGTCAGTTTCACCAGCATTGCCTCGGTCACCTTTCCCTGATGACGCGCAACCACTTCGCCGCTGGGCGCCACAATAAAGGTCGTTGGCAAGCCACGCACCTCGCCCAGCGGACTGGGTTCATCAGGTGACGCCAGCCACACAGGAAAGCCCAGCCGGTGCTGTTTGACGAACGCCTGCACTTTTTCCTGTGGTGTGTCCTCGTAATTTACCCCGATCACCATCACCCCACGGTGCCGGTATTTCGTATAAAACGCCTGTAACTCCGGCAGCTCGGTTCGGCAAGGCACGCACCATGTCGCCCAGTAGTTCACCACCACCCACTGGCCACGATAATCCTGCAAGCGATGCTCGCGGCCGTGCATATCGGCCAGCTCCAACGATACCGGCGCGGCCAGCGCGGTGCCGCCGCCAAACAGCCCCCCCATGACCAACCAGATCCCCAGTGTGCGTTTAACCATTTGAAATTTAACCCCTCTCACGCCCATAATTGGCCCACGCGCCACCCGCT
This sequence comes from Gammaproteobacteria bacterium, assembly GCA_029884425.1. NCBI lineage: Bacteria > Pseudomonadati > Pseudomonadota > Gammaproteobacteria > Gammaproteobacteria bacterium. Next base: position 71,950 of record JAOUHV010000010.1, on the reverse strand, counting down.
AGTATATGCTCGCCGGCCAAAGGAATTCGCATTCATGACCCTGATTAAACAACAAGACCTGATCCAGAGCGTCGCTGACGCACTGCAGTTTATTTCGTACTACCATCCAACCGATTTTGTGCAAGCCCTGGGCCGCGCCTACGAACACGAGGAATCCCCGGCTGCCCGCGACGCCATCGGCCAGATACTGGTGAACTCGCGCATGTGCGCCGAAGGCCACCGCCCCATCTGCCAGGACACCGGCATCGTGGTCGCCTTCGTCGAGGTCGGCATGAACGTGCAATGGCAGGCCGACATGAGCCTGGAAGAAATGATCAACGAAGGCGTGCGTCGCGCCTACGCCCATCCCGACAACCCGCTGCGAGCCTCCATCGTCTCGGATCCCGCCGGTAAACGGCAGAACACCCGCGACAACACCCCGGCAGTCATTCACACCCGCCTGGTGCCCGGCAACAAAGTGGACATCGCGCTGGCCGCCAAGGGCGGTGGCTCGGAAAACAAATCACGCATGGCCATGCTCAATCCGTCTGACGACATCGTTGACTGGGTGGTCAAAACTGTTCCCACCCTGGGCGCGGGCTGGTGCCCGCCAGGCATTCTGGGCATAGGCATTGGCGGCACCGCCGAAAAAGCCGTACTGATGGCCAAGGAATCGCTGATGGAACCGGTGGACATGCACGAACTGCTGGCGCGCGGCCCCAAAACCGACCTGGAAAAACTGCGGGTGGAAATCTACAACCGCGTCAACGAACTGGGCATCGGTGCCCAGGGTCTGGGCGGACTCACCACGGTGGTGGATGTCAAAATTCACGACTATCCCACCCACGCGGCCTCCAAACCCGTCGCCCTGATTCCCAACTGCGCCGCCACCCGCCACGTGCATTTCACTCTGGATGGCAGCGGCGTTGCGCAACTGACACCACCCAAAATGGCTGACTGGCCAAGCGTTACCTGGGAAGTAAGTGCTCAAACGCGTCGAGTCAATCTGGATACCCTGACCGCAGAAGATGTGAAAAGCTGGCAGCCGGGCGACACGCTGTTACTGTCTGGCAAATTACTCACCGGCCGCGATGCCGCTCACAAACGTATGGTCGACATGCTGGCCAAGGGCGAAAAACTGCCGGTCGATCTGCGGGGCCGGTTCATCTACTACGTCGGCCCGGTGGACGCAGTGCGCGATGAGGTGATCGGCCCGGCCGGCCCCACCACCGCCACCCGCATGGACAAATTCACCGATACCATTTTGGAAAAAACCGGCCTGCTGGGCATGATCGGCAAGGGCGAACGCGGCCCGGTCGCGATCGAGTCCATCAAAAAACACCAGTCGGTCTATCTGATCGCCACTGGCGGTGCCGCCTACCTGGTAGCCAAGGCCATTCGTGCCGCCAAGGTGCTGGCCTTCGCCGAACTGGGCATGGAAGCGATTTACGAATTTGAAGTCGACGAAATGCCGGTCACCGTCGCGGTGGACACCGCCGGCAATTCGGTACACAACTCTGGCCCGGCCCAATGGCGGGAAATCATTCGCCAAAAAGGGTAATGCGCAATCCCATGATCAATATTCTCATCGTCTACTACAGCCGCCAGGGTTCAACCCAAAAACTGGCCAACCTGATTGCCCGTGGCGTGCAGGAAGTCAGCGGCTGCGAGGCCACCCTGCGCACCGTGCCGGCGGTATCCACCGTCTGCGAAGCCGTCGCCGACAGCGTTCCCAGCCGCGGTGATCCGTTTGCGTCCCTGGACGACCTCAAACACTGCGATGGCCTGGCACTGGGCAGCCCCACCCGTTTTGGCAACATGGCTGCGCCGCTGAAATATTTTCTCGATGGCACGTCGGAGCTTTGGCTGTCAGGCGAACTGGCCGGCAAACCTGCTGCGGTGTTCACCTCGTCGTCCAGCCTGCATGGCGGCCAGGAAAGCACCCTGTTGTCGATGATGATTCCGCTGCTGCACCACGGCATGCTGATCACCGGCATTCCGTACACCGAAAAAGGTCTGCACGACACCCGCAACGGCGGCAGCCCGTATGGTGCCAGCCATTTTGCAATCGAAGGGGACAACAGCATCAGCGAGGTGGAAAAACAGCTCTGTCTGGCGTTGGGACGCCGGCTGGCACAGACTGCGAAAAAATTGAAAGGCTAGAACAAATCGCCCTGATCGTCGCGCAAGTCGCTGGCTTCCAGCCATTCGCGCACAAAGGGCAGGGTCAGACGACGCTTGGCCGCCAGCGTGGCTTTGTCCAGTGCATCCAGCGTCGCAAACAGCGCATGCATGTCCCGCGGACAACGACGCAGCAAATACACGCCGACTTTTTCCGGCAAATCAAACCCGCGCAACTGCGCACGCAGCCGCAGCGCCGCGAGTTTTTGTTCGTCATTGAGCAGTTTGAGCTGAAACACCACGCCCCACGCCAGACGGGAACTCAAATCCGCCAGCTCCAGTTGCAGCTCGGCAATATTGCGGTCGGCGGCAAACACCAGCTGACAACCGGTCTCCAGGCAGCGATTGTAGAGATGGAACAGCGCTTCCTGCCAATCACGATCACCGCGCAAATGCTGTAGGTCATCCACGCACACCACCTGCATTTGCTCCAAGCCTTCGAGCATTTCCGGCGCAAGCTCGTGCTTCTGCGCCAGACTCAGGTACACCGAAGGCAAATCCTGACTGCCGGCCTGCTGACAGGTCCCCTGCAGCAAATGGGTTTTGCCCGTGCCGTTCGCGCCCCACACATAAATCGAACCATCACGTGACGACGGATCAATACAACCTTGCAGCCGCTGCAACACCTCGGCGTTGGGGCCGGCAACAAAATTTTGCAGTGACGCGTGGTCACGCAGCTGGATGGTCAGGGGAATTTGCAAACTCATGGGCAGGAAATAACGTTACGGAATATCGCGGCGTTGGTACAGATGACTGTCGAGATAGTGCTGACGGGCGTGGCGTAACAGCACCATCACCACCGCCGCCACCGGCAGCGCCAGCAGGATACCAAAAAAACCAAACAACTGCCCGCCCGCCATCACCGCAAAAATCACCGCGACCGGATGCAGGCCAATCCGATCGCCCACCAGCAGGGGCGTCAGCACAAAGCTCTCCAGCAGTTGCCCGGTGGCAAACACTGCCAGCACCGGCAACAACACCATGGCATCCTGGAACTGCAGCAGCGCCACCGTGCTCGCCACCCCCAGGCCAACCACCATCCCCAGGTACGGCACAAAGCTCACCAGCCCGGCCAGCATGCCGATCAACAACGAGAAGTCCAAGCCCACCAGCCACAGACCAAGGCTGTACACCATGCCCAGTCCCAGCATCACCTGAATCTGGCCTCGCAAAAACGCCGACAGCACTTCATCGGAGGCTCGCGCCAGGGAAACCGTGGCTTGCTCAATATGACGAGGCAACAAATGATGAATGCGCTCCAGTAAAATATCCCAGTCACGCAGCAGGTAAAACGTCAGTACAGGAATCAGCAACACATTGGCCACGGTCGTCAGCAACGCCACGCCCGAGTTGGCAACCGTCTGCCACACGCCCGACACTGCGCCGCCACCCTGCAGACGTTCGGCCAGCAACTGTTTCAGTTCGCCGAGTTGCAGGTCCGGCTTATCAACACCCAGCAATCCGCTCACCCACGGTAGGAACTCCGCCTGAATACGATCAATGTATTGCGGCAGGCGATCATAAAAACTCGCCAACTGCTGTTGCAGCAGGGGCACCAGCAGCATCAGCGCAGCGACAATAGCGCCCATGATCAGCACAAACACCAGCGCCACCGCAACACCGCGCGGCATGCGTTTTTCCAGTCGATCAACCCAGGGATCGCCGATATAGGCGAGTATCGCCGCCACCAGAAACGGCGTAAGCACCGGTGCCAGCAGATAGATTAACAGCAGCGCAATCGCTGCCACCGACAACCAAAACCAGCGCTGTGACAAGGTCAAGACGACGCCCCCATATGCCGGTCGTGATGCGCAGCGCGGCAACCCCACACCCAGACGTAATTGATACCGCTGAGCACCGTGGTCAGCGCTGCGACGTAGAACAGGCCCTGAATCAGCGTATCAGGCATACCCCACAATGGCGCAACCATCAGCACGCTGACCAGCAGCATCTGCACTGTCGTATTGATTTTGCTGATCAGGCTGGGCGCCATGGAATACTTGCCCACCAGCATGTGGTAGGCAATGCCGCCGACAATAATCACCACATCGCGCACCAGCACCAGCAGCACAAACCAGAAAGGCACCACCAACAACCAGCCCAGGGTGATGAAAATCGACACCATCAATAACTTGTCAGCCAGCGGGTCCAGAATCGACCCCAGCCGCGTCCGCCAACCATAACGCCGGGCCAGATAGCCATCCACGCCATCCGATATCGCCGCGAACAGGAAAAGCGACAACGCCAGCCAGGCCTGACCATAGACAATCTGCCAAACCACCACCGGCACCAGCAGGATGCGCAGCAAAGTAATCAGATTGGGGATGTGTTTGGCGTTCATGGCTGCAGCGAGTACACCAGCACTCGGTCAGAAAAGCGTTCTTTTTGGGTCGCTTTGAGCGTACTTCCCAGCGAAATCGCCTGCTCCAGACTGGCGATACCGCCGCGCACATTGACGCGAAAACTCAACTGATCCTCGATGACTGATTGCAGCTCCAAACCGTCTACCGCCGCCAGGGATTTCAGATAGCGTCCCACCCGGGCATAGTCCTGCAGGCTTTTCACGTCGGTGATCTCCAGCCAATAAGCCCCCGATTCGCCTTCGCCCACATGAGCGTAACGTTGCGCCAGATTGTCGGCCACACCATCAATGCCAATCGCCGCCACCTGGGTCAGATTGGTGATGTCCGCGACACTCCAGTGATACGGAACGCCCTGCTGATACAAACTCCAGCGCACCTTCCAGCCACCAAAACCATCATTACTGATCCGCCCCACCAGCACAGCTTCTGGCGCATAGCGTTTGGAAGCTTTCATGATCTGATCATCCGTCCCTTCCCAGGCCGTGGCATAATTCATGTTCAGCTGATCTTCCAGGTCCATCATCGGCATCACCAGCGGCACGCCGCGGCGTTCACTGTTGCTGCGCAGCGACTGTACCAGCTCATTGCTGGGGTCATTAGGGTCCATCATAAACCGGCGATCATCGCTCTGCACCGCCAGCCAAACCAGTACCGATGGCCTGACCTTGCCCCACACCGGCAATTTGTTTTTCCACAGGGCTTCATTCACCGGTTCTTCGTCAAATTTCGCCCGAAGCTGCAAATAGGGCTTGGGCGGGGCCACTTTGCTGCCATCGGCAGACGGTGGTGGCGCAGGTGGCGTCACCCGCTCGTAGCTGAACTGGCGCACCCATTGGGCGGCAGAGGCTCGCAACTTGGCCAGTTCGGGGCGCAGTACCACGCCGGCATCTCCGGTCACGCGCACCAATAATTCATCAAACGCCTGGCTAATCGCCAGCTGGCGTGTTTCATTGGTCTGGTCGGGAACCGTAGTGATCACTTCATACAGATTGGGCAGGGTAGTCGCCTGCAGCGCACCAGAAAACCCCAGTGACAGGAAGGTCAAGAGCAAGAAAACTCGTTTCATCATACCTATGTTCAATCCCAAGCTGATATAATGGGCGCCGCTGACTATCTCCGGGCACCCCCCAAACGGCACCCTCGGCTCACAGTCTAGCATGTTTTGGTTTTGTACCGTATTTTGTCCATTTTCCTGAGCAATCATTACATTAGAGACCGCCCCCATCGTGAAAACGCCTTCGCTGAATTACCGTGACGCTGGTGTCGATATCGACGCCGGTAACGCTCTGGTTGACCGTATCAAGCCCATCGCCAAAGCCACTCGCCGTCCAGGCGTGGTTTCCGGCCTGGGAGGATTCGGTGGCCTGTTCGAACTACCCGCCGGCTACAAAAAGCCCGTCCTGGTCTCCGGAACTGATGGCGTGGGCACCAAATTAATGCTGGCGCAAAAATTAAACAAGCATGACACCATCGGCATCGACCTGGTGGCCATGTGCGTGAACGACATTGTCGTCACGGGCGCCGAACCACTGTACTTCCTCGACTACTACGCCACGGGCAAGCTCGACGTTGACGCGGCTTCCCAGGTCATCAGCGGCATTGGCGAAGGCTGCCTGCAGTCTGGCTGCGCCCTGATCGGCGGCGAAACCGCAGAAATGCCCGGTATGTACAGCCCTGGCGACTACGACTTGGCCGGTTTTGCGGTCGGCATTGTCGAGAAAGACGACATCATCGACGGCAGCCAGGTCAAACCCGGCCAGGCACTGATCGGCCTGTCTTCCTCCGGTCTGCACTCCAACGGTTACTCTCTGGCCCGCAAGGTCGTTGACCATGCCGGCGCCAAGTTGACCGATGCGTTTGGCGACACCACCCTGGGTGACGCCCTGCTGGCACCGACCCGCATTTACGTCAAACCGCTGCTCAAGCTGATGAAGGCCGGCAAGATCCGCGCCGCCGCCCACATCACTGGCGGTGGCCTGCTGGAAAACCTGCCTCGCGTCATGGCCGAGCATACCCATGCCGCCATCGATGGCAAGAGCTGGACACGTCCAGCGATTTTTGACTGGCTGCAGGAGAAGGGCAACATCCAGGACCAGGAAATGTACCGCACCTTCAACGCCGGTATCGGCATGGTGCTGTGCGTAGAGCAGGCCGATGTCGCGGCAGTACTGGCCTCGCTCAAGGCCGACGGCGAACAGGCGCAGGTCATTGGTCAGTTGGAAGCCTGCGACCAGGCCGAACCCTACGTCAGCGTCAGATAATCACATGACGCGCAACACCCAGGGCATGACTTCTGTCATGCCCGTTGTCGTTTTGATCTCCGGCAGCGGCAGCAATCTGCAGGCCCTGATCGACGGTCAAAACGACGGCTCTCTGCCCATCGCCATCCGCGCCGTGTTCAGCAATCGCGCCGATGCCTTTGGCCTGGAGCGCGCCCGTCAGGCAGGCATTGCCACCGAAGTCATTTCTCACAAAGATTTTCCCAGCCGCGAAGACTATGACGCGGCGATGATGCAGGCGATTGATCGCCACGCACCGCAACTGGTGGTACTGGCCGGTTTCATGCGCATCCTCACCGACGATTTTGTGCGCCGCTACAGCGGCCGCATGCTCAACATCCATCCATCATTGCTGCCCAAGTTTCGCGGCCTCAACACTCATCAGCGCGCAATCGATGCAGGCGAAACACAGCATGGCGTCAGTGTGCATTTTGTCAGTGAAGAATTGGATGCGGGCGCGGCAATACTGCAAGCCGCAGTCGATATAACCAGCGACGACAACGCACAAACGCTGGCTGCCAAAGTGCAGCAGCAAGAACACGTCATTTATCCACGCGTGGTGAAATGGTTTGCGCAAGGCCGTTTAAAAATGGCTTCGCCAGGATTTGAACTGGATGGCCGCAACTATCTGCAGCCGTTTTTGCTGGGACAGGACTGCCCAACCTAATTCCTGTTTTTCTGGTTTTCCCCGGAACCGCACTTCACTCTTTCCTCGCCTATCTGATACACGTTGTTTATGGCAACGTATGTCCCCGAAACAACCGCGCTGATTGGCAACAAAATTGGCGTGGACGTGAGTCCCTCAATCGAATAATACGTATTCGTTTCCTTGGCCACATCGATAATTTTCAGCGTTTTCCGGTCCGACGAAATTTCGCACTTCGCCTCGTAACTATAGTCGGTCACCGGAATGGCAACGCAGGCAACCGTCGATAAACCCAACAACATCCCTATCAGCTTTTTCATTTCTCTATTCCCTTTTCAACATCCCACGTAAATTCGCCAAATGTGCCTGACCGCGCTGCTGGCGCTCTTCCGGGTCCACCTGCTCGGCCTTGCCGCCTTCCCAGATCAAATCATCTTCCGGCAGCTCGTTGAGAAAACGACTGGGCTCACAACTGGCGGTCTCGCCATAGCGCCGGCGAATCGAGGCAAAACTAAACGTCAAATTACGTTGCGCGCGGGTAATGCCCACGTAGGCCAGGCGACGTTCTTCTTCGATATTGTCTTCTTCCAGACTGGTGCGGTGCGGCAGAATTTCTTCTTCCATGCCAATGATGAACACGTAGGGAAATTCCAAACCCTTGGACGCATGCAGCGTCATCAGCGACACCGCGTCACCGGACTCTTCGTCCTCCTGGCGATCAAGAATATTCATCAGCGTCAGGTACGATACCACCTCGGCCAGGGTTTTGTCTTTGCCGCCATCTTCGGCCTCCTGCACGCGCTGTATCCATGCAAGCAATTCGTACACATTGGCCATGCGTTTTTCGGCAGCGGTTTCGTCCTTGCTCTGATCATTGAGCCAGACTTCGTAATCCATTTCGCGCACCATGTCGCGCAGCGCTTCCATGAAGTCACCGCGCTCGGCACGATCACGAATGCGCGAAATCCATTCGACAAACCGCTGCAAATTTACCACTGCTCGCTCAGGCAGCACGGTGGCCAAGCCCATCTCCCAACAGGCGTCGTACAACGAGACGTTGCGCTGCTGCGCATAGGCGCCCAGTTTTTCCATGGTGGAAGCACCGATTTCGCGACGCGGCACATTGATGATGCGCAAAAACGCGGAGTCATCATCTGGGTTGGCGAGCAAACGAAGATAGGACATGATGTCCTTAACTTCACTCTTCTCAAAAAACGAACTGCCGCCAGTTAAAAAATACGGAATACGATGCTCGCGCAGAGATTTTTCCAGCAGCCGGCTCTGGTGATTGCTGCGGTACAGCACCGCATAGTCGCGATAGTCGGTGCGATGTTTGAAACGATGCGCCAGAATTTCACTGACCACTCGCTGCGCTTCGTGCTCGTCATCCTTGCAGCGAATAACGCGCAACGGATCACCGAAGCCTTTGTCGCTCCACAAGGTTTTCTCAAACACGTGGGGATTATTGGCGATCAAGGTGTTTGCCGCTTTGAGGATGCGCCCCATGGAACGGTAATTCTGTTCCAGCTTGACCACTTTCAGATTCGGAAAATCATTTTTTAGTGTCGCCATGTTTTCCGGCCGCGCACCACGCCAGGCGTAAATGGACTGATCGTCATCACCCACCACCGTCAACGCGCCGCGACTGCCTACCAGCAACCTCACCAGCTCGTACTGACAGCCGTTGGTGTCCTGGCACTCGTCCACCAGCAAATAGCGAATCCGGTTGCGCCACTCCTGCAGCACCTCGGGAAAATCGCGGAATAGCTCCACCGGGCGATAAATCAGGTCATCAAAATCCAACGCATTGTACGCCTGCAAATGACGGGCATAGGCTTCGTAGACCACCGCTGCGACACGATCAGTTTCATCTTCAACCCGCGACATCGCCGCAGAGGGAGAAACCAGGTCATTTTTCCAGCCGGAAATTTTCCACTGCACCAACTGCACAATGTCCTGATCACCGCCAATGTCACGATTCATGATTTCGCGAATCAGGCCATGCGAATCCGAGGCATCAAAAATGGAAAAGCCGGCCTTCAGCCGCAGATGCTTATACTCGCGGCGAATAATATTCAGGCCCAGGGTGTGAAAGGTGGATACTTTTAAGCCATGCCCCTGCTTGCCCTCCAGCAGTGCCGAGGCACGCTCTTTCATCTCGCGAGCGGCTTTGTTGGTAAAGGTCACGGCAGCGATATTGCGCGCCTGCATGCCACATTGCTGGATCAGATAGGCGATTTTCTGGGTGATAACGCGGGTTTTGCCCGAGCCAGCACCGGCCAGCACCAACAATGGACCGTCAATATATTTGACCGCTTCTAACTGACGGGGATTGAGCTGGGCGGACACCGGACATCTACTCTGGAATTTCGTGGGGCGCCTATTTTAATCAATGGTGCCGGGGGGCGCACGCCATTTTTATCCCGGCATTTTCTTCCGGTTTCCATATGTCAATAGATTGAAAACATTACGGAAACTTACTCTGGTTCTTGATTTCATCAATTAGATTGAGTAAATACTAACTGTTAGACATTGTATGCCGTGCGCCAGACGCCACGGACCACTGCCACGGATGGCCCGCGAAAGCTGTGCTACAACAATGAATAAAATTATGAGCACCCAACACAGCGTGGGTTCCGGATTCTTGCTGATTGTCATCCTGATGGCACTCGTCAGCTTTACGGGACAACGCTACGTCCATAACACTCGCGACGCCAATTTCACCATTGCCAGCATTCACGACCAACAAACCCAAGCTGCGCATTCGCTGCTGCAACTACTGCGCTACAACAACCTGGCGATTTATCAAATCCAGACCAACAGCAACGCACTGGCGCTGGAAAACTACCAACGACTCAGCGTTCCACTGCAACAAATCAAACACACCATCGACGAACTGGCCAAACACCCTCAGGGTGCGTCACTGACGCCTGCCAGCCAACTACTCACCAAGGTAGTGCAACTGCATGCGAACCATACCCAAGACCTGCAAACAGAAATGGAAACCGGGCAACAGCTCGCCGAAAACCTGGAATCGCTCATCAAACACCTTGATCGCACCACACAGGAACGACTCCTGAGCGCAAAAAATGAGCATCAGCAAATCGCACGCTTCATCGGCCTGTTTGATATCGCCACCATTGCGTTGGCCATTATCGTCGCCGCACTGGTCATGCGCCGCACCAGCCGCATGGAAACTGATCTGCGGCGAGAAAAACACCAGGCGCAGACCACCCTGAAAGCCCTGGGCGAAGCGGTCATTTCCGTAGACAACGAAAAACGCATCACTTTCCTCAATCCTGTCGCCGAATCGCTGTGCGGCTGGACAAATGATGAAGCCCAAGGCCAGCCATTTAGCGGTGTCATTTGTGTCTCTGATGAGCGCACTGACCGGCCACTGGATTTGCTGACCAGCGAATACAACACCACAGTAGATCTTCCCGGCGAGTTGCAACTGAAAAATCGCCACCATGAAATTTATGCCGTCGAAGGTAGCATTTCGCCACTGCGTTGCGAGCAAAATATCTGCAGCGGCCATGTGATTGTATTCCGCGATGTCACTCATTCACGGATGATCAGCAGCCAGCTTCACTGGCACGCACAACATGACGTGCTCACCAGCCTGCTCAATCGTCGCGAATTTGAGCGTCGCCTTGGTCAGGCCATTGAACTGGCTCGCTTGCGCAACGAGCAACACGCGTTGCTGTACATTGACCTGGATCAGTTCAAAATCGTCAACGACACCTGTGGCCATGACGCTGGCGATAAATTACTGCAGGACCTGTCAGAGCTGCTGCAGCATGACATTCGTTACAACGACACCTTGGCGCGACTGGGTGGCGATGAATTTGGTTTGCTGTTGGAAAACTGCGAAGCCGAACAGGCGCTCAGCATAGCCAACCAGTTGCTGCTGCGCGTACAAAATTTCCGCTTTTCCTGGCAGGACAACATTTTCAAAGTCGGCGCCAGCATCGGCATCGTGCTGATCGATCAATTCTCCGAGGGCGCTATCGATGCGTTGCGTCAGGCCGATGCCGCTTGTTATGTCGCCAAAGATCAAGGCCGCAATCGCGCCTGGATTCATAGTCTGGATGACAATGAAATCAATCAGCATCACGGCGACATGCTGCAAACCTCCAATATCACCCGCGCGCTGGAAGAAGACCGCTTTTTGATTCACCGCCAACTGATTCGCCCCACCCGCAACACCGTTGGCGGTCAGCATTTTGAGTTATTGCTGCGAATGATAGACACCAATGGCCAGCTCATTTCGCCATTGGCATTTATTCCTGCTGCCGAGCGCTTTGGCCTGATGACCAACATTGACCGCTGGGTCATACGTCATGCACTGCACACGTTGGCCTCTGGACAACACGATGACCTCAATGCCGAATTGTGGACCATCAACATTTCCGCCCAATCGTTCACTGACGACAGTTTTCTCGGCTATGTGCTGAACGAATTTCAGCACAGTGGCATTAATCCACACAAAATCTGTTTTGAAATTACCGAAACTGCGGCGATTGCCAACTGGCTCAACGCGACCCAATTTATTCGCGAATTAAAATCACTCGGCTGCCGGTTTGCGCTGGATGATTTTGGCAGCGGCATGTCATCGTTCAGTTACCTGAAACGCCTGAACATTGATTACCTGAAGATTGATGGTTCCTTCGTGCGCAATATCACGCAGAGCAAAGTTGATCTGGCAATGGTGGAAGCCTTTCACCAGATCGGCCATGTGCTGGGCATCCAGACCATTGCCGAGTTTGTTGAAAACGACGACATTCTGTACGCCCTGGAAGAGATCGGAATTGATTTTGTGCAAGGCCACGGCATTGCCGAGCCGGTAGAGATGTAACAACTAGATCCACAACTCCAGCGGCGCGTTGTTCACCAGCGTCCGCAAGATGTCGCTGCGGGTAATGATACCCACCAGACTGCCGGAAAAATCGACGATGGGCATAGCGCCGATGCGTCGTTCGAACATCAGGCGCGCAATCTGGCGAATTTCCGTGTCCGGCGTCGCCGTTACCACGCGCGCGCTCATCAGCGGTCGAATGATCAGCCGCGACTGCTCGGAATCATCCGCATACGGCGGCACATTTCCGCTGGTCGCCGCGTAACGCAGCAACGCCCTGTCCGACATGATGCCAACCACCTTACCCAGCCCATCAACCACCGGCACATAGCGGAAGCGGCTTTCGCGAAACAGTCGCCACGCCTGCACAATCGTGGCTTGCTCGTGCAGGGTCACCACCGGCGAACTCATCAACTGATGAGCACGGATCGCCAGTTCGCGCTCCTGGCGAATGTTGCGCGTGGACTCATAGGCCTTACCCGCATGCGATTGCACCAGCCGCTGACGCGGCGTCGGCTGCTGTTGCGACTGCTGCTGCGTCTGATCATCCACACCGCGAGCAGCACGGATAGCGGCAGTTTCTTCCAGTTGCGGTTCGCGAAACAGGTTATCGAGTTTCACCTCGTCGCGAATGCCTGGGCCATAGATCGTAAATGCCATCTGGTTTCCCTAAGGTTCCCCTTGTCGACGTTATCGGCGGCATACGCCGTCGACTGTAGCCATCGGCTAATAATCCCCTTCAGCCAACCGACAGGCATGCAGACCCGATTTCAGATCCGGATACATCAGCGTAAATCCGGGCAGAGCCAGCAGGCGCTGATTGTCGATTCGCTTGGACTCGCGCAGATACGACAGCATCTCCGCCGACATTTGCTGCTGTGCCTGCGCCCAGTCCACCTCCGCCGGAGCCGCCAAACCATACTCACGCGCCACCTGACGAAAATAGTCGCCCATGCTTGATGGATGTCCATCGGTGGCATTGATGACTTGCCGATTATCACCGCCATACATTGCCGCCACGCACGCCGCCGCCAGATCATCGGCGTGAATGCGGTTGCTGTAGCCGCTGTCCGCCTCGGCCAGAATCGTCATTCCCTGCCGTAACCGCTCCAGCGGCAAACGCCACGGGCCATAAATACCCGCCACGCGTAAAATCAGCCACTCCACCCCCAGCGGATCGGCCCATTGCTGCAATTGTTGCTCGGCATCCACCCGCCGCCGCGCACGGTCGGTTTGGGGATTCAGCGGCTGCCGCTCGTCAATCCATTCCCCCTCGCAATCGCCATACACACCGGTGGTGCTGATCAGCACAATCTTCAGTGGCAATCCGGTCAGCGGAATCCCGCGCAACCACGCGGCCATGCGTGGATCGCTATCACCGGTGGTCGGAGGTGGTGCCAGATAGTACACCGCCTTGCCAGTGTAATCCGCCGCCCCCACCTCTGCCGCATCCAAATCCATCTGCCGCGCCACCACATGAGTGTAGTCCGCCGCCTTTTCTGGCCGACGACACAAGCCCAGCGCCGCCTGTCCGGTCTGCAGTTTTATCCGATAAGCGATGCGCAAACCGATATCGCCCAAGCCCACAATAACTGATTTGATCTCCACGTCTTTTCCTGTCTGCCTAAATTAGCGAGAATACCCGACTACCCGTATCCTAAACGCAAAGAAGAACGATGAGCTATAAAATTGAAATTCAACCCAGCGGCCACCACTTCGATGCAGAAGACGGCGAAACCCTGCTCGAGGCAGGCTTGCGACACGGCTTCAACCTGCCCTACAGTTGCCGGGGCGGCGCCTGCGGTGCCTGCAAGGGCAAAATCGTTTCCGGCGAAGTCAGCTACGAGGACGACCCCATTGCCCTGAGCGCCACCGAACGCACCGCCGGCATGGCGCTGTTCTGTCAGGCCATTCCCAGCAGCGACATCGTGCTTGAAGTCAAAGAAATCGGCGCCACCAAGGATCAGGAAATCAAAATTCTGCCAACCCGCGTGGCCGTACTGCAAAAACTCGCTGACGATGTCATGCAGATGAAACTGAAATTGCCCATGACCGAGCGCCTGGAATTTCTCGCCGGCCAGTACATCGATATTTTGCTCAAGGATGGTCGCCGTCGCAGCTTCTCCCTGGCCAATGCGCCGCACGACGACGCACTGCTGGAACTGCACATTCGCCAGATTCCCGATGGTTATTTCACCAATATGGTATTCAACGAAATGCAGGAAAAAGCCATCCTGCGTATCGAAGGCCCGCTGGGCAGTTTCTTTGTTCGCGACGAGTCCACCAATCCCATCATTTTCATGGCCGGCGGCACAGGCTTTGCGCCGATCAAGAGCATTATCGAGCATTTAATCGCCCAGGGCTGCCAGCGTTCCATGCATTTATACTGGGGTGTTCGCGAAGAAAAAGACCTGTACATGGACGCGCTGGCCAAGGAATGGGCCGCCAACTACGCCAATATCCGCTACAAGCCGGTGCTGTCCAACATCGCTGCAGACCATCCCTGGCAGGGTCGTCGTGGCTTGGTGCATCAAGCCATCGCCAATGACTTCCACAGCATGCGCAATTACGAAGTGTATGCCTGCGGACCACCCGCGATGATAGACGCCGGACGCCAGGCGTTTGCCGAAAAAGGTCTGGAAAGCGATAACTTCTACGCCGACGCCTTCACGTACGCGGCCAATTAGGCCGCGTCATCATGGCCCCGCAGGCTATTCGCTTGCGGGGTCATCCAGCCAAATATTTATTCGTTCCCACGGAACCGGTATACTGCGGCGCAACTGCGCATTCTGCCGACACGAATCAGCCAACTGATTTCGATCAACTTTTGTCCATTCCTGTCGATAATGTGGTACCAACAAGACTGACTATCCGAGTTTTGCATCCATGACCGAGAGTTCACCAAAAGACGTAGTGATTATCGGTGGCGGAGTTTCCGGCACCGCGCTGCTACACACCCTCGCCAGATACACTGATCTGAAAAACATCACCCTGACTGAGAAATATGCCAGCCTGGCCTCGCTCAATTCTCATGGCCGCAACAACAGTCAGACCCTGCATTGTGGCGACATCGAAACCAATTACTCGCTGGAAAAAGCCATTCAGGTAAAGTCTGCCGCCGCCATGCTGGAGCGCTATGCCAGCGCCCACAGTGCACGCGACCGCCTGATGCGCCGCTATCCAAAAATGGTACTGGGTGTAGGCCGTGACGAATGCGACTCGCTGCGCGCACGTTTTGAAAAATTCAGCCCGCACTTTCCGACCATGGAATTGTTCGAATCAAGCGACATCGCCAAGATCGAACCCAAGGTCGTCGGAGGCCGCAAAGAAGAAATTGTCGGTGTCGGTGCTCGCAACGACTACAGCGCAGTCAACTTCCAGCAATTGTCCGAAGCGATGGCCAGCGATGCCAAGCAAGCCAGCGGCAAAAACATCGAAGTACGACTCAACACCAAAGTGCTGCGCATTGAGCCTCGCGATAACGGCTACGACGTCATCACCAACGAAGGCACCATCAACACCCGCTTTGTGGTGGTTTCTGCCGGCGGTCACAGTTTGCTGTTCGCCCAGCGCATGGGCTTTGGTCTGGAGTTCGCGTGTTTGCCGGTTGCGGGCAGTTTTTACTACACGCCTTCAGTGCTCAACGGCAAAGTCTACACCGTACAAAATGACAAACTGCCTTTCGCAGCGATCCATGGTGATCCCGACGTACTGGTCGATGGCAAAACCCGCTTTGGACCCACAGCATTGATGCTGCCCATGCTGGAGCGCTACAACTTCGGCACCATGCATGAGTTTTTCCAGGTGTTCGGCCTGGATGCGCGCGCCATGGCGGTACTGTTCGACCTGTTCAAGGTCAAAGACATTCGCCAGTATCTGCTGAAAAATTTCCTGTTCGAAATTCCGCTGATCCGCCGCCGACTGTTCCTCAAGGACGCGCGCAAAGTGGTACCAACGCTGCAATTGTCAGATCTGGAATTCGCCAAAAATGTCGGCGGCATTCGCCCGGTAATGATCGACAAGATCAACCGCAAACTGCATTTGGGCGAAGCGAAAATCAATCCTGGCAACGGCATTATTTTCAACATGACGCCCTCCCCCGGCGCCACCAGCTGCCTGTTTAACGCCGAACGCGACATGCGCATCATCAGCGAACACCTGGGCTGCAACATTAACGAGTCGTTACTGAAGCAAGAACTGAAGTAATCTCGGCAAAAGTATCAGCCAACAAAAAAGGCGATGAGGATTCATCGCCTTTTTCATTTGTCGGCTGCAAAAAGCTCTACGACTTCAACACCAACTTTTCCCGCTGTTGCGATGCAGCAGCCAATCCTTTGCGATAACACTCGCGTGCGGCGTCGGTGTTATCGAGTTTTTCCAGTACGGTTGCCAGATTAAAATAAATTTCCGGCTCGGCTCCTTGTCGCGTCGCCGCTTCAAGATAAGTGCGCGCCTTGCCCCACAGGCGGGCCTGCATTGCGACCCGGCCAAGCGCCTGCAACAACACCGTGTCGCCCTGATGGCCGGGCAACAAGGTTTTTTCCATCCAGCCTAGCGCCTGTGGTGCATTGGGCAAGTGCAGCAAACCAAACAGATAAACCAGTTGCTCGTTCCACTGCTGCGCCAGCGATGCGCGCAACAATGATTCGGCCTGCTCCATGTCACCGCGCACGATGACGTAGCGCAGATAGCGACCAAGCACCGCCGCATCTTCGCGCCAGCGCTTGGGGATAGCTTCCCAGACATTGGTCAGTTCGGTTGTATCCTCGGCGTTGCTCGCCGCTATCAGTTTGCCCTGATAAGCCAAACGCTCCAGCTCCTGCAAACGCGTTTCGGGCAATACCTTGCGACGATACAGTTCGGGCAACAATACCAGCATCGCTTCCCAGTTCGACAACTGCTCGTAGACACTGATCAGCAACAGCAGCACATGCGAATTTTTTGGATAACGTTGACGCAGCCGTTCCAGCAAAGTCTGCGCTTCATTCCACTCGCCGGAGTCAATTTGCAGTTCGGCGCGAATCATGTCGACCGCGGCATCATCACCGCCAGCAAACTGGTGCGCCAATTTCAGGTATTCGTCGCGTCGCTCGGCCGCGCCCTGGGCCTGGGCTGCCTTGGCCGCCGCCAGATAGGCCGTGCGTGGATTGTTGCTGTCCTTGACGTAGGCCAGCAGATTTTTTTCGGCTTTTTTCCATTCACCTTCGGCAGAGGCCAGCAGACCTTTGTTCAAGGTGTCATAGGCCCGTTGCTGATTGCGCTGCGCTCGCCATTTGCGGTAACGCTCTGGCCCAAGACGAATATTATTGACCACGGTCACCACCACATACAGCAGCAACACGGTCAACACGGTCAGAATCACAAACAGCACCAGCGACATTTCAACCGTGTATTTTTGGTAGCTGATCAGCACGTGCCCCGGGTCTTGTCTGAGAAACACTGCCAGCGCACTGCCTCCCACCAACACCGCCAACGTCAACACAAGCACTTTCATCGATTACTTTCCTCCAGCCGCAGCGACAGGTGGAAAAGCATTGCCACCACCGATACGACTGCCATCTGCTTTGATACGCGGAAGCACAGTGTGCAGCGTACGCAGAGACGCGCTGATGTCCGGCAGGGCTGGATTTAACTCGGTGACATCCAGCTCGTTGAGTTTGGCCAGCATAGCGCGCACTGGTGGCGCATCCATGTTGAAGTGACCTTTGATCCAGCGCTGGGTGTCATGCAAATTGCTGCGGTAAAGCGTGGTGTCATGCTGCATCAACGCCAGGCGAGCCTGTTCCAGCTTGAGCTGCAGATTTTGATAAAGGAACGCAGATTTTTCCGGTGGCAACGTCGGCTCCACTGGCCGGTCGTTAACCCGCACCACAATCAGTTGCTTCAAGGATTCCCAAATCATGCTGGGCAGTTCGTCAAAACGATGCGACTGCTCGGCACTGCTGGCTTGACGCTGCGCCTCTGGCTGCCATTTGCCGCGCAACGGCAGTTCGACAATTTGCGTCGACAAGGCCGCCAGCGTACTGGAAATGGCTACACGATCAGGCGCGGAATATCGTTCCAGCGAGCCAATTTCAGCGGCGATGGTTTCGCGCACATTCAGCAGCGCCGGATCGCCAACTGATTTCAAGCGCAAATCGGCCAGGCGCAACGCCTCAATTGCGGTTGGCAAATCGCGTTCAAGCTTCAGCCGATGATTGGCAACCTGCAGCAGGTAGTCTGCCTCGCGCAGCATCCAGCCGCGATTGGTGTTGCCGATGCGGGCATACACACCCTCCAGACTGATGCGCAGCGCTTCCTGTTCCTGTTCGATTCGCTGCTGCCGGCTGGTTGCTTCCACCAGCCTTTCCACCGCCTGCGTCACCGATTGGCTGGCCTGATTCTCCAGGGTTTGCTGACTGGCAATAATGTCGGTTCGTAACTGCGCCATGTCGTTGCGCACGGATGACACCACACCCTCGGCGCGCTGCGCTTCGTCCTGCTGCAGACGCTGCATTTGCATCCACATCCAGTACATGCCGCCGCCCGAGGCACCCGCCGCCAGGATGGCCAACACCGCCAGCGTAACTGCGGTTTTGCTGCCACCGGAATGCGTGCGATGCGCACCACTCGCTCGCGGGTGCGACGTCTTGTGCTTGCCATCATCGGCCTTGGCGGTGGTCGCTGTCGTGTCAACCGCGGGCTCGGCCACCTTTGCGGTTGCCGCTTCTATAACGCTATCGTGTTTGTCGTCTGCCATTTTCAACCTTCACCTCAATCGCACACATCAGCTTCACGTCGGCGTCTGCGCCGATGCTCGCCAGCGTTCCACTGCCATCAACACCGCCTGATCACTGGCCTGATCTGCCAACAATATGCGGGAAAATCCCAATTGCTGCGCCGCCTGCACGCCTCGCTCGCTGACCACCACCAGTGGCGTCGCCAATAACCAGCGCCGCCCCAGTTGCCCAACCATGTCGTACAGATTACTCAAACCTTCGTTACTGGTCACCGTGACCAAGTCGATATCTCCGCGAGCCCAGGCACGCATCAACTGCGACACATCGGCTCCAGGCTTCACCCGTCGATAGACCTCGGCATATTCCACCTGGGCGCCACGCTGCTTCAGCGTTTCGGCCAGCACTTCGCGACCACCTTCGCCACGGAAAATCAAAATGCGCTTGTTGACCACCTGTTGCAATTGTGGCATTTCCAGCAAGGCTTCGCTGTCAAAGCGAGTGGCGGGAAAAATATCGGTTTCCAGCCCCATCTTGGCCAATGCCTTGGCACTGGCGCGGCCCACCGCCGCGATCTGCAACGATGCGGGAAATTCACGCTGTGCGCGCACCAGATTGACGGCGCGCTGCACGGCGTTGGGACTGATGAAAATGGCAATGTCGAACTGGTCAAGGCGATCAATCTGCGCCTGCACTGACGCCAGATCCTGCGGATCGGCAATTTCCAGCACCGGAAACCGCACCGCCCGGCCGCCTGCGGCCTCAATCAGTTCGCACAGCGGACCGGCCTGGTGCTCGGGGCGCGTCACCAGCACCGAGACACCGGCCAAAGGGCTATTTGCCATAAACCTCTTTCAGAATTTGATCTGCGCCACGAGAAAGCAGGTCTTCCGCCAGAATGCGGCCCAACTCCTCAGCGTCTTCCAGGCGACCGGTAATATCACCACGCAGCGTCTTGGTGCCATCGGGACGACCAACCAGACCACGCATAAACAGATTGCCATCGACAATTTCCGCATAGCCACCGATCGGCACCTGACAACCGCCTTCCAGACGATTGTTCATGGCACGCTCGGCCTTGACGCGAATGGCGGTAGCTTCGTGATTCAGTGGCGCAATCAGCGCATTGACGCGCGGATCATTGCTGCGGCACTCGATACCTACCGCGCCCTGGCCCATGGCGGGCAGGCTGAAAGATGGATCAAGGAAATCGGCAATGCGGTCATGGAAGCCCAGACGAATCAGACCGGCAGCAGCCAGAATGATGGCGTCGTATTCACCGGCATCCAGCTTGGCCAGACGGGTGTTGACGTTGCCGCGCAAGGAAATGATTTCCAGATCAGGACGACGCTCGGCAATCTGCAGCGCACGGCGCATGCTGGAAGTACCGACCTTGGCGCCCTGGGGCAGCTCGTCGAAATTTTTGTAGGTGTTGGAGACAAACGCGTCGCGCGGATCTTCGCGCTCGCAGATGACCGCCAGATGCAGACCTTCGGGGAATTCCACCGGCACATCTTTCATGGAGTGCACGGCGATATCGGCCTCGCCTTCGAGCATGCCGACTTCCAGCTCTTTAACGAACAGGCCCTTGCCGCCCACCTTGGCCAGCGGCACATCGAGGATCTTGTCACCCTGGGTGACCATTTTCACCAGCTCGACCTGCAGGCCGGGGTGCAATTCTTCCAGACGGGCTTTCACCCACTCCGCCTGCCACAGAGCCAATGGACTGCGACGCGTGGCAATTTTCAGTGTTTCTGACATCGGTAAAACCTATCCCTCAGGGGCGCTTATCGGACCGGGCCTCGTAAGCACCTGTTGTTGTGCAAAATGGCCCCTAGCATATCACCGATGGCGGCTGTCTGGCAGTCGGAAATAGTCTATAATCCCACCCCATTTTGATCCCGAACAAGCAGAGAAGCGCATGTCCGATTTACACAATACCGCTGGCTACAAACCCTGGGGTGGCCGTTTTTCCGAGCCGACCAACGTTTTCGTTGAAGCCTTCACCGCCTCCGTTACCTTTGACCAGCGCATGTACGCTCAGGACATCGCCGGCTCCATCGCCCACGCCACCATGCTGGCCAAGGTCGGCGTGCTGACCAACGACGAGCGCGACGCCATCATTGCGGGCCTGACCGAAATCAAGGCTGAAATCGAACGCGGCGAGTTCACCTGGTCGGTATCACTGGAAGACGTGCACATGAACATCGAAGCACGCCTGACCGACAAAATTGGCATCGCTGGCAAGAAACTGCACACCGGCCGTTCGCGCAACGACCAGGTGGCCACCGACATGCGCCTGTACCTGCGCGACGAGATCGACGAAATTCAAGGCCAGATGCGCCGTTTGCAGACCGCATTACTGGATTTGGCAGAAAAAGAGGCCGACACCATCATGCCCGGCTTCACCCACCTGCAGGTGGCCCAGCCCGTGACCTTCGGCCACCACATGATGGCCTGGTTTGAGAATCTGGTACGTGATGCCGAGCGCCTGAGCGACTGCCGCAAGCGGGTAAACATCCTGCCGCTGGGCGCAGCCGCCCTGGCCGGCACCACCTACCCCATCGACCGCGCCTACACCGCGCAGTTGCTGGGTTTTGAGCGTCCGACCGAAAACTCGCTGGACAGCGTCAGCGACCGCGACTTCATCATGGAGTTCTGCTTCGTCGCCTCGGTGACCATGACCCACCTGTCCCGCGCCTCTGAGGAGCTGATCATCTGGTTGTCGCAACAGTATGATTTTATTGAGATGGGCGATGCTTTCTGCACCGGCTCATCGATCATGCCGCAGAAGAAGAACCCCGATGTACCCGAGCTGATCCGTGGCAAAACCGGCCGCGTCAACGGCAACCTGATCGCACTGCTGACCCTGATGAAAGGCCAACCACTGGCCTACAACAAGGACAATCAGGAAGACAAGGAACCGCTGTTTGACTCCATCGACACCCTGAAGGCATCGCTGCGGGTATTCGCTGACATGATCCCCAGTATCAAGGTGAAGCGCGACAACATGCGCGCCGCCACGCTGAAGGGTTTCTCCACCGCCACTGACCTGGCCGACTATCTGGTGCGCAAGGGCGTGGCCTTCCGCGATGCCCACGAAGTGGTGGGCAAAGCCGTGGCCCACGGGGTCAAGACAGGGCTGGACCTGGCTGCGATGGAATTGAGCATATTGAAGGGATTTTCCTCGGTGATCGAGGATGATGTCTACAAGGTACTGACGCCGGAAGGTTCAGCCGCTGCGCGCAACCACATCGGTGGCACCGCCCCGGCCCAGGTACGCGCCGCGATCAAGCGTGCCCGTAGCAAATTGGCATAAACGCGACAAAGTGACCGTCCTACAGGACGGTCACTGCTTCGGCGGTATCCGCCCGTGCATTTTCCAGCGCGGAGTGTACCCGCCGCATCAGCAAGGCAGTATCGTCGCCCTTCTGCCAACCGCTGATACCGAACGCCACATCCAGCTCCAGCTTCACCTTGGGATCCGCCGCCAGAATCAAACCGGTCATGCGCTCTTTGAGCTTTTTCGCCAGAATCTGCGCGTCAACGGTCGAAGTTTCGGGCAGAATCATCAAAAACTGCTTGTCATCAATCCGCCCAATCAAGTCGACCCAGCGCAACTGGTCGCGCAGGAAATATGACAACGACACCAGCGCCTGATCCGTCAGTGCCTCTGGTTCAGGCACATTGGCGTTAATGCCGCGCAATTCCATCACCATTACCGCCAGGGGATTGTCATAACGACGGCTACGCGAAACCTGGGGTTCCAGTGAGGTAAATATCGCCCGGCGATTGAGCAAACCGGTCAAATTGTCGGTGGTTTTCAGGTTATCTACCTGGTAATTCAGCTGATCGTTCTCATTGCGCAAGCGCATGATTTCCGAGGCATCAGCCCAATAGCTGGCCTGCTGGCCGCCCTCCAGGGCCTGGGAAATGCGAATAAACCAACGCACCACGCCTTTTTCCACCGAGGTCTGGCGAAACAGCTGGGCGTTCTCCACGCTGGGCTTGAAGTGCGCCGCCATCATGGCGTCTTCCGTCTTTCCCGCCAGTTGCTGCAGCTTCACGCCCAGTTGCTTGCACATGGCATCGTTGGCCCAATTCAGCTTTCCGTTGGCGTCAGTGATCCAAATGCCCATCGGCACATGGTTCAGCGCTTCTTTTGCTATGGATGCATCCATCCTGATCCGCTCCTCAACTATCGCTAAGCCTGTCAAAAACTCACTATTGTCACATTATGCACAAACAGCGCCAGTGCCTCCCTCAACAGGACGCAGAAACACGCCGGCGGCCCGCGAAACAGCCTAAAGTCGATAGCGCCAATGCGCGATAACCCATTATCGACGCCGACTCATTTTCGCCTTTTCTCCGCCGTACGGCCTTGAAAGGGCGCATAGGGATATACACTGTCAGAAACATGAGCATTGAACAAATACAAACAATCCGACAAAACTTTGTCACGCTCAACCAGCAGCGCCTGCAGCGTACGCTGGAACTTATGCGCGCCAAGCAGGCCGACATCATTGGCGTGCTCGCGCACCTGTTTCATGTCAATCAACAAAAACTGCCGGGTTTTGCCGGCAATGAAACCCCCAGCGGCATCGCCAACTACAACAGCTCCGAAGAAACCCTAAAACTGGTCCAGAAAACCTTTGGCCGGATTGAGCACGATCGCCGCGTCCAGGTCAAAAACGACATCGAAGCACTGTACATCATGGGAAGCTGCGGCTCACTGGCGTTTTCCAAGGACAGTGACTTTGACATTTGGCTGTGTCATTCACCCGAACTGAACGCTACCCAACTTCAGAAGCTACAGCAAAAAGCCACCGGTATCGAGCAATGGGCCGCCGAAAAGGGTCTGGAAGTCCATTTCTTTTTGATGAACGCGGACAATTTTCGCAATGGCAACGTCGCCGAACTGTCCAGCGAAAGCAGCGGCAGCACGCAACACCAACTATTGCTGGATGAGTTTTATCGCACCAGCGTTTGGTTGGCCGGCAAATATCCGCGCTGGTGGTTTGTGCCCGTGGAGCAGGAAGCCAACTACGACAGCTATAGCCAGCAACTGATCGATAACGGTTTTTTGCACAGTGATGAAGTTATCGACTTTGGTGGCGTCCCCGCCATCCCTGAAAAAGAATTCTTTGGCGCGTCTGTCTGGCAGATTTACAAAAGCATAGATTCGCCCTACAAATCCATTCTCAAAATCACCCTGATGGAAGCCTACGCCAATGCGGGCAAGGCGCTGATCTCCCATCAACTGAAACACGCTGTTCACGAAGGCAATAACGATGCGGAGCAACTTGACCCTTACGCCATGCTGCTCAACTACCTGGAAAATTATCTGCAAAAACGCGACGAGCCTCTGCGACTTGAACTGATTCGCCGCAGCTTTTATCTCAAACTGCATTTGCCACTAAGCGGCGATACACACAAAGAGAACTGGCGCCACACCCAAACGCGCAGCCTCACCGATCGCTGGGGCTGGAACGACACTCAAATCAGCCTGCTTGATCATCGCGAAGACTGGAGCGTGTTCGAGGTCATGGACGAACGCAAGCTGCTGGTCGAACACTTGACAAAAAGTTACCTGTTTCTTTCTGATCGAGCGAGACAAAACAACAGCGACAACCTGATCAACTCCCGCGACCTCACCATTCTTGGTCGAAAACTGTATGCCGCACTGGAAAAACGTCCCGGCAAACTGGAAATTTTCAGTCGCGGCATCAGCAAGAGCATCAGCGAAGAATGCGTCACCATTATTCTTGGTTACAACAAATCCGGCGAAGCCCGCTGGCTGTTGTATCGCGGCAAAATGTCACCCAGCGAAGTTCAGCACTACGTGCCTGTCAAACAATGCAGCAGCTTGGTAGAGCTGCTCAGCTGGTGCCACGTCAACCAAATCATCACCAACAGCAGTCAAATTTTAGCCTATGCGCAAGCCACCGGTTTGACCTCCAGCGATTTAAAACAAACCCTGGATCATTTGCGCCAAGTGATTCCCAGCCCGGACAAACTCAACACTGAAAGCAAAGACTTTCTTCGTCCCGCTCATATCACCCAGGGTATTTTATTCATCAACGCCAACATCCCGCCCAGTGCAATTTTCTCCGGCAACATCAAAGGCGTCATCAACGGTACGACCGACGTATTGCATTATGGCCATGACGACGAAACACTAATCACGTCACTCGACTTCGTCCACACCAATAGCTGGGGTGAAGTTCACGTCAACAGTTACTCCGGCACAGAAGGTCTGGCACTGTGGATTTGCGATTATCTCAACTGGGCCAAACTCAATCAGCAGCAACAGCAAACAATGTTTGACGTCCCACTGTTTTGCCAAACACCACATATCGGTCAGCGCATCCAGGGCTCGATTCAGGAATTGTTTGATTTTATCAACAAGGCATTTTTGCCCAACCGCGTCCTGGACACCAACAATCGACTGATTTTTGAAGCCGCCAAACGCTATTATCTGATCGATTTTGAAAACGACAAGGCCCAACACCAAACGCTGCGTGGCTCACCAGAAATCATCGCGGCTCTGTATCACGAGAAAGATCAGCCACAAAAAATCTGGCTGGAAAAAAATTCACTGCGCCCCACGCTGCTGCGCCCGATGTTCGACAACTTTGAAGCACAGCGCATTGAGGTTTTTTATTACGTCAGCGGCGACCAGGGGATCATCTACACGCTGGATGACACAGGCTGTTTGCATGCCCACCGCCTGAAAGCAAATCTGCTTAAAACCCAACTGCTGCACTACTACGCCTTTTTGCGCAGCTACCTGATTCAAACACGCTTTTCCGGCAGAGATCAACCCGAGGCGCTCAACCAGTTCCGCACCACCCAGCACGAATTGCTGGCCTTTTTTCACCTGAAAAAAGAACCCATCGGCTACGTGGCAAAACAGCAGGACAATTTGGCCCTGGCGGGCCTGGGACGCGAAACACTGCTCAAAGCACTCGGCAGCATGCGCAATGGACGGAAAGTGTTCTCCTTCGAGTGCAACGGCAAGCTGTTCAGCTCCGCCGAGCACGGCAATAATTTATTCCTCCACGTAGCCCAATACTGTGCCCAGCAAAACGTCCTGCCGATCATTTCCTGCCTTGAGCTGGACCACGCCCTGGTCGGCCTCAATGCTGACAAACGTATCCCCCTGCACCACTTCATCAAGTATCGTCGCGTACTGGAAGACAAGCTGCGCCTGGCCGTACAGAAAATTGCCTGATACGCCGCGTGACGCCCCCGCCCGGCAGTTGCTAGAATAGCGCCTGTTTTTGTCCCATTGGATATCGTCATGGCCCGCGCAACCACAATACTGCTCATTCTGCTGCTGGTCGGCTGTGGTCAAAAAGGCGCACTCTACCTGCCTGATGACGACACCCGCACCCAATCAACCAGTCAACAGACCAAACCGAAGCCGTAAAAACTCATGGATTTTTTTGAATACAAACAAGGCACTTTGCACGCCGAACAGGTTCCCGTCAGTCGCATTGTTGAACAGGTGGGTTCGCCCTGTTACATCTATTCCCGCGCCACCCTGGAACGCCACTGGCACGCCTTCAACAACAGCTTTGGCAACCACGAGCACCTGGTCTGCTACGCAGTCAAGGCCAACTCCAACCTGGGGCTGCTCAACGTTCTGGCTCGCCTGGGATCAGGTTTTGACATTGTTTCCGGCGGCGAACTGTTCCGCGTACTGCAGGCAGGCGGCGACGCCGGCAAGGTGGTTTTCTCCGGCGTGGGCAAAACCCGCGAAGAAATGCGCTACGCACTTGAGCAAGGCATTCACTGCTTCAACGTCGAATCCATTCCTGAACTGGACCGCCTGAACGAAGTCGCCGCCGAGATGCGCAAAACCGCGCCGATCGCCCTGCGCGTCAATCCAGACGTCGACGCTGGCACCCACCCGTACATTTCCACCGGCCTGAAAGAAAACAAATTCGGCATCGACATCAACCAGGCTGCCGACATCTATGCCCGTGCGGCAAAGATGCAGCACATTCGCATCAAGGGCGTCGCCTGCCACATTGGCTCGCAGCTGACCTCATTGTCCCCCTTCCTCGATGCGCTTGATCGCGTACTAGCGCTGGTGGACACGCTCGAAGCTCAAGGCATTCAGTTGGAACATCTGGATTTAGGTGGCGGCCTGGGCGTCACCTACAACGCGGAAACGCCACCACAGCCAGCGGAATACACCAAGGCAGTCATTGAGCGTCTGGGCAAGCGCAAACTGCCACTGCATATCGAGCCTGGTCGCGCCATCGTCGCCAACGCCGGCATACTGGTAACTCGGGTGGAATACATCAAACACACCGAGCACAAGGATTTCGCCGTGGTTGATGCCGCAATGAACGATTTGCTGCGACCATCGCTGTACAGCGCCTGGCAAAAAATCATTCCAGTCAAGGAACACAGTAAAACCAAAGCCAGCCACTACGACATCGTCGGTCCGGTTTGCGAAACAGGTGACTTCCTCGGCAAGGATCGCGAGCTGCGCATCGAGCAAGGCGACTTGCTGGCGGTGCGTTCATCAGGTGCCTACGGATTCAGCATGAGCTCCAACTACAACACCCGCCCGCGCGTGGCCGAAGTCATGGTGGATGACACCGTCTTCCACGTAATTCGCGAACGGGAAAAACTCGACGACCTGATTCGCGGCGAAAAGCTGCTGCCGTAACATCAAAAAAGGCCGGTTTTCACCGGCCTTTTTTTCAGTGCAATTCTGCCAATAATTTGCGCATCATGCTTTCCGCCTGTGATGCATAACCGCCGCCAAACAAATTGGCGTGATTGAGAATGTGGTACAGATTGTAGAGCGTCTTGCGAGTGACATACCCCGCATCCAGCGGCCATGCTTCGTTATACGCCGCATAAAATTCGCTATCAAACCCTCCAAACAATTCGGTCATCGCCATGTCTGCTTCACGATCACCAAAATACAAGGCTGGATCAAACAACACCGGCGTGCCAGTTTCATCAAAGGCGTAATTGCCGCCCCACAAATCACCGTGCAACATGGAAGGTACTGGCTGGTAAGCCGTGAAAAACAGCGGCAATTTTTCAATCAATGTCTGCCCCAGGATTTGCAGCGAACCAGACACGCCGTTGTCACGCAATAATTTCAGCTGCCACGCCAAACGCTGCTGACCATAAAATGCAATCCAATCGGCGTTTTCTTCATTTTTCTGAGGCGTCGCACCTATCGTATTGTCGCGCCACCAACCAAAACGCGACTGAGTCACCCGGTGCATCGCTGCCAACTGCTCACCCAATTGCTGCGGCGAACCACGGCCAGACAACTCCAGGTACTCCATCAACACGAATGCCTTGTCATCCAGAATGCCAGTGCAATAGACCTGCGGCACACGAATAGTATCGGTGGCCAACATCGCTTTGAGCGCTTCAAATTCGGCCTCGAACATATCCAGCAAGGCGGCATCGTTGAGCTTGACGAAATAACTTTGCTCCTTGCCCTGTAACACCCAGGCATCATTGATATCACCACCGCCCACACGTCGGGCAGCTACAAAGTCGAACTGTTCCAGCGTCACTTCGGGAATAACGTCGACCAGCTCGGCCCAGTTCATTCTTTTGCTCGCTTGGCCGCCAACGCTTCCGCATTGAACGCATCATCTATCGCCACCACAGTGTGCTCCAGCATGCGAAATCCGTCCACAGGCGCATCATCGGCCATGTACTTCAGCCGCAGCGGCCCCAGCGATTTGACCGTCACTTCGCGCACCACTTCGCCAGCGGCGCTCTCGCAGTGATTGGCTGCCGCAATCGCAACAACCATTTCTGCCGCCAGTTGATGCTGATGACTGCCACTACGCGCCGCATCCAGCGTCTGCTGCGCATCGC
Organism: Gammaproteobacteria bacterium; assembly: GCA_029884425.1. Lineage (NCBI taxonomy): Bacteria > Pseudomonadati > Pseudomonadota > Gammaproteobacteria > Gammaproteobacteria bacterium. The sequence continues at coordinate 43,058 of JAOUHV010000010.1, read as the reverse complement.
CCTGCATAAACTCAAATTTGGTGTGGTGCTGAAAATAGTCCAACAGTTGTGCCAAAGTCATAATTTCCTCTCATAAAGGACGCAGCAACGCCTGCTGCATATTCACGCCAGATTCCTGCTCAATACGCTGCAAATAATAAAGCAGGTCTATCGGCAAGTTTATGCCATCCATCAGTTGCAGCGGAAAAAAATCCGCCGCCAGCAAACAATCGGCAATACTCAACGACGGCATGTAATATTTTTGCTGGCCGAGCAGGCGAGCCAATGCTTTCAGACTGGATAGGGCTTCCAATTGCGCATACAGGGCATAACGATCACTGGCCAACGCCTCAACAGACACACCCAACTGGCGCTGCACCCGCTGCGTGTAATCTCGCGCACTGCGCTCATTTCCACCCACGTCAACATAGGCCAACATCAATGGCGCGTACAGACGCTGAAAATAGCGGTCAGCCTGACTGCGCCAGTTCAGCAACGCCTGCCACGCATCAGCATCAATACAATCATTCACCAACGCGGGAGATTGAGGGAATAACTCATCGATTTGCCAAAGGATTTGTTCTGAGTCCTGCAGCAAGCGTCCATCGGCCAATTGCAGCAATGGCACTTTGCGTTGCACACCAAGATCAAAGAAGGTTTGATCGTCAAAATAATCCAGCGCATGAACTTCTACATTTGCGCGTTTAAAGGCCAGTGCCAATTGCACTCGCTTCGCCGCAACCGACGATTCAAAATAAAAGAATCTGCCGGCTTTCGCCACTACTCCAAACCCAGAATATGAAACCATTGATCCGGCGTAACCGGCATAATGGACAGACGCATGCCTTTTTTGACCAGAGGCATCTCTTGTAGCGCAGGATCTTCCTTAATTTCTTTCAGCGAAATGGTTCGCTTGAACTTTCGCACCAATTTAACATCCACCATAAACCAACGAGGATTGTCTGCGGTGCTTTTGGGATCAAAATATTTTGATTCGGGATTCCACGAGGTGAAGTCAGGGTAGGCTTCGCGCACAACTTCAGCAATTCCCACCACACCCGGAACATCCGCATTGGAGTGATAAAAAAACACCTGATCACCCACACGCATTTCATCGCGCATCATGTTGCGCGCCTGATAATTACGCACTCCGTCCCAATGCTCGGTTTGATCTGCACGCGATGCAAGGTGATCGATTCCAAAAACATCCGGCTCGGATTTCATTAACCAATACTTCACGTCATTCACCTATTTTTAAACCAGATCAACCGGGTTTCGGTCACAATACCATCCAGCGGCACATCCCACGACTCTATCGGCAGAGAATCCATCTGCTGAAAATCATACGCCACGCCCAGCAAAATCGGCTTGCACCAATGGCGGCGATGGCGCAAATATGCAAATGTGCGATCATAAAATCCACCACCCATCCCTAGACGATTGCCCTGCGCATCAAATGCCACCAGCGGCATCAACACCAGATCAATTCTCCGACCATCGCGCATATTCGCCATCCGCGTTTTCGGCTCAGGAATGCCAAAGCGATTTTTTTGCATCACACTGGTTTTATCAAACGGCGCAAATCGCATTCGCGCAAATGCGCGCCCCTGTACAACCGGCAAATAAATTTTACGCCGTTGTCGCCAACAGGCTTCAACAAAAAAATGCGGTGATAACTCACCGTCATTGGTCAAATAGCAGGCGATATTTTGAAACGAGGCAAAACGGAAATGCCTGGCGAGCTGTGTGAGCAAACATCGCGCGGCGTGTTCACGCTGCACGAGCGACAAAGCCCGTCGTTTGACGCGCATCTGGCGCCGAATTTCGTTTCTGGTCATGGGGAATTTAGGAGGCGTACTCCACCTGCGCCGCAACGCTCACTCTTCTCGAACCCAACGGTTCAAGTGGGAACAGCAATTAGTGCATTAGGCTTTCCGTCGTGCGGACATGCACACAGCACCAAGGTTAGTTCCCTAAAGAAGATTATCGGCTCAAGAAATATAAGAGCATCCACGAACGCCGTAGAGCACGCCAAAACTGGAACTTACTGCTATTTTATACCCGGAAGGAACACGAACGCCAAGAATTTATTGGGATATTTTACATTTCAAGCTGTGAGCACTCATCCAGCACGGTGTCAACCCGATGCTTGAGACCTGCCAAACGCTGCCCCAACGCCTTGGCGCTGTTTTTTTCTGCATCCTGTTGATCCAGCAGCTCATGCGCCAGATTCAACGCAGCCATCACCACAATTTTTTCACCGCCAACAACGCGTCCGCCATTTTTGATCTGATTCACTTTTTCGTTCAAATGTTGCGCGGCGCGTAATAGCGCATCTTTTTCCTGGTTACTACAGGCAATACGATACTCCTTCCCCAGAATATCAATCACTACCGTAATCTGGTTGTGGGAACTCATGCTTTTTCTTCCATCTCTTTCAAACGAGTGATGATGGACTCAACGCGATGACGCGCTATGTCATTGCGATCGATCAACTCCGCACGCTCCGCCAGCAATCGCGACACCTGCGCTTTTAATTCGTGATTGTCTTGCTGCAGCTCTTCCACCAAACGAATCAAGGACTCCACCGCCTGCTCAAGCGAGTCCACGCCCAGGGTCTGCAGCTGCTGTTCAATATTTTTATTCATTTTTGCCACCCCAATCCGCCCACCAAAGAGCTCAACCCCACGACAATTTTCCGTTAGAATGCTAGCATTTTCCGCGATTAAGCTAAAGCGAAATGGCATGACCCATACTCCACCACCGTCGGCGCACGCCACCATTGTCGATGGTCAAACACCGAATGGCCGCCCTTGCCGGGTGGTCGACAATACCGGCGAAATCCCTCGCCTCGAACTGGAACAGTTCCTAAACCTGCTGATCGAGCAAAAGCAGTTTGGCATCAAAGGGTTGTCCGGCAGCGATGGCAGCATTAAACTTGATCAACCGCGCGCGACCCACATCCAGTTCGGTGAAACATTGTACCGTCTGTTATTATTTCCCTACGAAGCACGCATAGAGGCATTCTAAAAATGGAGCAATCTCGTCAACAGGTTGATTTTTTCCGACTCAATCAATCCCTGTCATCCGCTCGTGCCGAAGCCGATGCCGCCGAAGCCCATGGCATTTTGTGCGGCCTGTTTTGTGCCACCGGCCAAAGCGCCAAGCAGCTCTGGATTGAGCAGATCATGGGCGATTACGACCCGCAAAACCTGCTGCTCAAAGAAGCACTGAACCTGCTGTCCGAGATGCATGACATCACCATTGAACAATTTCAGCAAGGCCAGTTTGCCCTGCAACTAATGCTGCGCGCAGACGTTGAGCCACTGGAAGAGCGCGTTCAGGATCTGGGCGAGTGGTGCCAGGGATTTTTGTATGGCCTGACCATTGCTGGCATCAAGGATCTGGACAATCTGCCCAAGGACGCCCGCGAAGTGCTGCAGGACATACTGCACATTTCCAAGGCCGACTTTGACGATAACGAAGACGAGGACGCCGGCGAATCCGCCTATGCCGAGGTTGTCGAATACGTGCGCATCGGCGCATTGGTCGTCTACGGCGAACTCAATCACCCTAACCAAGCCGAAAGCAAAACCATTCATTAATGCTCAAACTCAGCCGCAACGAATTCAAACAACGCCGTAAAAAGCTGCTCGCTCAACTGGGCAGCAACGGCATGGCCATTATTCCCACCGCGCATGAAGTCAAACGCAATCGCGACACCGAGTTTCGCTTCCGCCCCCACAGCGACTTCCACTATCTGACCGGCTTTGCCGAACCGGAAGCCGTCGCGGTGTTTCTGCCGGGACGCAAGGAAGGCGAATATGTGCTGTTCTGCCGCGAACGCGATCCACTGATGGAAACCTGGCATGGCCGCCGGGCTGGACTGGAAGGCGCAGAGCGCGATTTTGACGCCCAACAGGTGTTTGCCATTGATCAACTGGACGAGATCATGCCCGAGCTGATGGCCAATCGCGACAGCGTCCACTACCCCTTGGGCGACGACAGCGAATTCGACGCCATGGTCATTGGCTGGCTGGGTGAGGTCAAACAAAAAGCCCGTCAAGGCATAGGCGCCCCCAAGGCACTGCTCAGCTCGGACGACCTGATTCACGAAATGCGGCTGTTCAAATCCAGCGAAGAAATCAAACTCATGCGCCATGCGGCCAATATCAGCGCCCAGGCACATACCCTGGCTATGCAGCGCTGCCAACCGGGCATGCTGGAGTTTGAAGTCGAAGCAGAAATCCTTGGCCATTTCCGTCGTCATGGCTGCGAAGTGGCCTACAACTCCATCGTCGGCTGCGGCCACAACAGCTGCATCCTGCATTACATCGAAAACAACATGGCGCTGAATGACGGCGACCTGCTGCTCATCGATGCCGGCGCCGAGTATCAATACTACGCTGCAGACATCACCCGCACCTTCCCGGTCAACGGCACGTTCAGCAAGGAACAGGCAGCGCTGTACCAGGTCGTCCTGAATGCACAAAAGGCTGCCATCAAGGCCGTCAAACCCGGCAATCCCTGGAACAAACCGCACGACGTGGCAGTACAGATCCTGACTCAAGGTTTAGTCGATCTGGGCCTGCTCAAGGGCGAGGTCAAACAACTGATCAAAGACGAAGCCTATCGTCGTTTCTACATGCACCGCACCGGCCATTGGCTGGGCATGGACGTGCACGACGTCGGTGCCTACAAACAAAATGGCAAGTGGCGCGAACTGCAGCCCGGCATGGTACTGACCGTCGAGCCCGGCCTGTACATCGAGCCCGGCGCCAAAGGCGTTGCCAAAAAATGGCATGGCATCGGTATCCGGATTGAAGATGACGTGTTGGTCACCGCTGACGGTAACGAAGTACTTACTGCCGGCGTTATCAAGGAAATTAAAGACATCGAAGCACTCATGGCAGGGTGATATGAACCACGACTACGATATCCTGATCGTCGGTGGCGGCATGGTGGGCGCCAGCATGGCCTGTGCGCTCGCACCGCTGCCGCTGCGCATTGGCCTGATCGAAGCCTTTCCGTTCCGCTCCGAACAGCAGCCCAGCTACGACGTCCGTGCCATTGCCCTGGCCCAGGGCAGTCAACGCATCATCGACAGCATGGGGCTGTGGCCAGACATGCAGCCCGGTGCCACGCCGATTCTGGATATTCATATTTCCGATCGCGGCCACTTTGGCGTCACCCGTCTCAATCATCGCGAAGAAGGTGTGGCAGCGCTGGGTTACGTGGTAGAAAGCCGCTTCGTCGGCCAGGCGCTCAAGCGCGCCCTGGATCAGCAACCGCAGATTGAGCAAATCATTCCCGCCCGCCTGACCCAACTGCAAACGGACTCACAAGGTGCGCAACTGACCATCGAACAAAACGGCGAGCAGCGTCAGCTAAGCGCTCGCCTGGTGATCGCTGCTGACGGCGGTGATTCGGTTGTCCGCCAGCAATTACAGATCGACACACACAAGCGCGACTATCAGCAAACGGCAGTGATCTGTACCGTCTCCAGCGAGAAAAAACACCAGCATGTCGCCTACGAACGCTTCACCGACAGTGGCCCGCTGGCGCTGCTGCCGCTCAGCGAAAACCGCCTGTCGCTGGTATACACCGTCAAAAATGATCAACTCGACACCCTGATGGCACTGGACGATGAAGCCTTCCTGGCGCAACTGCAACAACGTTTTGGTTTTCGCCTGGGACGCTTTACCCGCTGCTCGGCACGCACCGCCTATCCATTAGCCTTGATGCGCATTGAGCGCGACATCGCCCCCAGCACGGTGTTCATTGGCAATGCCGCCCATACTGTTCACCCGGTAGCCGGCCAGGGATTTAATCTGGGCATCCGTGATGTTGCCACTCTGGCGGAATTGATCGCTGATGCAGTACGCAATCAACAAGACATCGGCAGCGACGCACTGCTGCGCGCGTACTCGCAGTGGCGTGATCGCGACCAGCGCGACGTTGCCCGCTTCACCGACAGCCTGATTCGAATTTTCACCAATCCCCTCGGGCCGGTAGAAATGGCGCGCAGCAAGGCACTGGGACTCACCAATCTGATTCCGCCCATCAAACACGCCCTGGCGCGTCAGGCCATGGGCCTGCGTGGTCGACTGCCGCGACTGTCACGAGGATTACCGCTATGAATTCACCGCTGCAATATGATGTCGTCATCGTTGGTGGCGGCATGGTGGGCGCTGCGATTGCCTGCGCGCTCGCGCCTCAGGAATTGCGCATCGCCGTGCTGGATGCCCATGAGGCCCGCACCGACTGGCAACCCGACCAGCCCTTCGATTTGCGCGTCAGCGCCATTACTCGCGCTTCGCAACGCTTTTTGACTGCCGTTGGTGCCTGGCCCAACATGGTCGCCCGCCGGGTTCATCCCTATCACGACATGCGGGTGTGGGACGCCACCGGCCAGGGACAGATTCATTTTGACAGCGCCGAACTGGCCGAGCCGGATCTAGGCCACATCATCGAAAACTCCGTCATCCAGGCAGCCCTGGTCGAGCGCATGCGCGATTTTGCCAACATCCACTACTTTGCGCCCAGCAAGCCCGTGGCCCTGCACACCGACGCCACACACGCCCGACTGCAACTGCAGGACGGTCGCGAACTGCACAGCAAACTGCTGATCGGCACCGATGGCGCGCGCTCCTGGGTACGCGAAACGCTGGGCATTCAAACCACCGGCTGGCCGTATGGCCAAAAGGCAGTCGTGTGCGTGGTCACCACCGAACACAGCCACCAGGACACTTGCTGGCAGCGCTTTCTGCCCACTGGCCCGCTGGCGTTTTTGCCCATGGCCGGCAATCACAGCGCCATTGTTTGGTCGACCAGTCATGAACAGGCCGAAGAATTACTCGCACTGGATGAAACCGACTTTTTGCAACGCATGACCGATGCCCTGGGCGACACGCCACTGGGACGAGTCGCCAGCACTGGCAAGCGCGCTGCGTTTCCGCTGCGCCTGCAGCACAGTCACGAATACGTGCGCGAACGCGTTGCCCTGGCTGGCGATGCCGCTCACGCCATTCACCCGCTGGCTGGACAGGGCGTGAACCTGGGACTGCTGGACGCGGCGGCACTGGTGGAAATGATTAGTGATCGTCTGCAACAGGGGCGGGATTTTGGTCGCCGGCACAACCTGCGTAAATACGAGCGTGCGCGCAAAAGCGACAACCTGCTGATGATGGCCTCCATGGATGGTTTCAAGCGGCTGTTCAGCAACGATATCCGCACACTGAGCCTGGGACGCAATCTGGGACTGGATGCCATGGACCGGCTGGCACCGCTGAAACACGAAGTTATCCAGCATGCCATGGGACTGAAGGGCGAGCTGCCGCCGCTATCGCGCAATCCCAACCAGGCCTAGAAAAAAACAATGCCCGTGAATGCGGGCATTGTCACCTCGATAGCCGTCAGAGGGGAGGGAAGCCTGACTAGCCGTATTGAGACTGTAGCGCCATTTTCAGATATTGGTTGGGCCGCAAACCCACCAGCTGGCGGAAGGTGTTGCTAAACGCGCTGATGCTCTCGTAACCCACGGCATAGCACACACTGGAAACATTCATCCCCGGGCGACTAAACAAATCCAACGCCTTGATGACGCGCGCAACGCGCAGGTAAGTGGAAAACCCCATACCCAATTCGTTCTGGAACAAGCGCATCACCGTCCGCGATGACGCACCAAAGCGACTCGCCAAATCCTCAACCTGAATATCCTTCTCCAGGTGTGCGATCACGTGTTCCAGCATTGGCCGCAACCGAACATGATCGGTCGTCGGCAAGGTCAATGGCATTGTTGCTGCTGCCCACTGAGGCAATAAAATCCGCAAGGTATGGAAAAAGCTGCGCTCAACTTCATCAGGATTGGTAGTCTGGCTGTTCCAGATTTTGGTGTAATACACCATTTCCCGCGCCAATGAACTGATAGGAAATACATTCAAATCGCGCAACACCACCTCTTCGGGGCAGGGTTCATCAAAATAAACCGTCCGCAGGTATAATTCCGGTGAGGCTGAATTCATGCGGTGCTCCATGTTCGCCGGAATCCATGCACCGTGGTGTGCGGGCAATAACAAACTGCGGCGCTTGTTCTGCAAATGCACTACTCCGCCCTCGGCATACAGCAACTGCGCCTTGTTGTGCCTGTGCCAATCGGAGGTAAACGGCCCGGTCTTCACGTGCTGGGAATACCACGACCGGTTTATTCCATCCACATCAACGCGGTTGATATCCTGTCTCGCCGGCGTCAAGCGCGAAGCCAACTCGATCATCCTCTTTCTCCAGTTCTGCCATTAAACGAAGCTGCAAATTTCCAGCTATAGGAATGTTAAGCATACTGTGCATTTTTACGCCGCAACAAACAATAATCCCATAGTACTATTGCTGGTTCTTATTTGCCTATGTTAAACATTCGATCGGTGGGATATCGGAGCATTCGCATGGTCGTGAGAATTCTTCTGCCCGACAAATCGCTCGTCGTAGTTTCCCGTTGGTGACCAACGTCAATAGTAGTCGCACTTTCCTTATTTTTCCGCAACGACGCACCATATACTTCAGCAATAACAGCGAACACCTTTGCACCAAAATGTGGAAACGTAAAATTCTGCCGTATCCGAACAAACATATTTTGCCGTTTAACGACAACGCAGCAGAACATCTCATCCGTCAACACCACTTCCAGTTGCATCTGCACGACAAACGCTCTGTACACCCAAAATATTCATCCGCCGAACAACGGCATCGGCCAAACAAATTAGATCGCCAACATGATTGCTCGCAACAAATCGCATCAGGTGATTGATAACTGCGTCTGTTTATTTTGACTGGTTAGGGTTAGGAATAAACGAGGGAAGATACGCGCTTCTTCCCCGGCCAAGAAACCATCCGAGTTCCTCGACCAGGGTCAAACTCCGTCCATAGAAGATATTCCGCGTCCTGCGCAACTGCGCGGTTTGCAGTTCCAACAACATCATTCAATCCGTGGAACGACCCAGTCTCCTGACCGCAATCGGCATGCACTGCAAACGCCCGCATAATACACGCACACGATATAAGTTTCTTGCTCGAAAGCGACAATTTCTCGGCAAAATGCGCAATAACGGCTATTCCGGCACAGTCATCAGTCCCTCGGCGACAATCACCGAGCTTCCGCCCACCTTTACCGTCATTACATTGCCATTGCGTTTTACTGCCTGGACCTCCAGAAAGCTGGGACGCTTTAGTTCAAAGCCCTGCTCCACAATCCAGCGGAATTCCGCATCGGACTTGCTCGAACGCATCGCCAACGCCCCGGCCAAGGCACTCGCCGCGCTGCCGGTGGCAGCATCTTCAAAAATACCCAAGCCTGGCGCAAAGCACCGTGCATGGAGGTGCGAACTGGGTAATATGGCCTCGCGTGCATACAAATAAATTGCCGCCGCTTCGGTTTGCTGCAGATATTGCTTCCACACCAGATAGTTCAGCTTTGCCCGCGCAACATCTGCCAGCGAATTTAACTCCACCAGCAGATAGGGTACACCGCATGATGCCGTCTGGATGGCGTGCTCATCGCTGACAATATCTCCCACCGCCAAGCTCAACATTGAGGCCACGATCTCGCGACCGGGGACATCATTACCCAACTGTGGCCGCACAGCCGTTGTCAACTGGGTGTATCCGGGCTGACCATTACGCGAACGAATCTCTACCGGCACCTGCCCCACGCCTTCTTCAAACACCACACGTGTGTCGCCAGATTCCAGATAGATGGCGCCTATTTTTGCCAATAAAAACGCCGCGCCCACCGTCGGATGTCCCGCGAAAGGCAATTCACAGCGAGGAGTAAAAATTCGCAATCGATTTATGCATTCAGGATTTTTTGATTCGGTGACAAACACCGTTTCGGAAAGATTGAGTTCACCGGCAATTAACTGCATTTGCCTATCGGTCAGCACCCCGGCCTCGGGAAACACCGCCAACTGATTACCACCAAAGATCTGATCCGTAAAAACATCCAGCGTGTAGTACCGAAGTTTCATCGCCAATCTCAATCATGAAAACATTCACGGTACCATAAACACCGGTGACCGCCAAACCCAACCGTTTCAGCCTGATATGACGCGATTTCGTCCTTGTTCTTTTGCCCTGTACAACGCCTGGTCTGCACGTTCAAACAAGGTGTGCGGCGTATCGCCTTCGCGCAACTGGGTTACACCGGCAGAAATCGTGATTTGTACCGGTTCGCCACGAAACCGGAAATTGGCTTCCTGAACCGCCAAACGCAGCTTGTCAGCTACATTCATCGCTGCAGCCAAATCTGCGCCAGGCATAAACAGCGCAAATTCTTCGCCGCCATACCTGGCAAGAAAATCAGTTTCACGAATTTTTCCTGCAACAATTTTTGCTATGCTACGCAGCGCATTATCGCCGGCAGCATGTCCATACGAATCGTTGATACGTTTGAAAAAATCAACGTCCCACACCACCAACGCAGAGTCTTGATGAAACCTGCGCCAGCGCGCCAATTCATGCGCAATGCGTTCATCATAGGCCAGACGATTACCCAAGCCTGTCAAACTGTCCGTCACCGCCTGCTTGCGCTCAAACACAATACGCTCGCGCAATTTCTTCGCTTCGCCTTCAACCTTGCTTAAACGCTCCTTGAGCTTTTTGACTTCGAGTACAGCCTCGCTATGTTGTTGACTCTGATTGGAGCGAAACACACTCAAGTGGCCAGTAATATTTTTGAGTTGTAAACTGATATCGCGCCGAAGGTTATCAATATCTTTACTCGCCGTAATAGTCGCATGCAGACCCTGCATTTCTTTGCTGACCGCATCGTTGAGCTGCTGACCCTCTTGTTGCGATCGCAACAAGTTTTTTTCTGAGCCCGACAAAAATCCATCCATGTCATCCAGCCGCTCGGTAACGCCCTTCAAGAACTGTTCTGTCTCAAGACGTTCGGCGTGAATTTTTCCGCGAATATCAGCCGCCATGTCGGCAATTTCTTCCAGCACCCCAGACCAGGCTCCCTGCTCTACGCCTTGTTCCAGACTTTTTCTGAGCGTCTGCAGACGCTGACTAACTTCTGATGGCAGACTCAACCGTTCTAATAGCTGAACCATGATTTCTGACACCATCAGCGAACACACTTGCGCACTGGCGTTCTGCTCGCCAACACTGATCAGCGGCTGTAACAACGCTACGGAAGCATCCAGAATTTCAATAAACTCCTCGGGCTGGTGCGCTTTTTCAATACGCCCAACCAATTCTTGTAGCGTTATCTGGCGGCTATCAGGCAGGCTCAGTTTGCTGAAAAAATATTGCAGATGGTGCAGGTCGGTGACCGAAGAATTTTCTTTTTTGGCAGATGACGGCTGCAAGCTGCGATGCGCCAATTGCTCACTCGCGGCTTTAAGTGCGGCCAAATCGACCGAGCCTTTCACCGCATCACGAATAACCCGGATCAGGTCATTCGCGCCCTCCGTGTGATCCAGCTGGTGTGTAAGGCGACTGATCGCCGTACACAGCGTTGCCTGGTCCTCCGACCAACGCTGCTGAGCCTGTTGATGCTCACGTTCAGCGTCCTCCAACATCAAACGCCAACGATCAACATCACTCCCTTTTGTTCCTTCTGCCATGGCTGTACTATTCCTGTCCGATTGAGAATAACTTCATATCACCCGACAGTTGTGCACTCAGGCGACAAGTTTGATCGCTTCGGGAATCACTACTTCCATACTGATCGGCAAATGGTCTGAGATATCAACCTCACTGAGGACGTGCATATTCTCAACTTTCAATGTCGGCGAAACCAAAATGTGGTCCAACATGCGGTTGGGACTCCAGCTCGGGAAAGTGTGCATGTCCAGCAAGGGTTGCTGCAAACCAGTTTTATCCAGTAACCAGCGCATTTCCTCACTGCCCGGCTGGCAGTTCATGTCACCCATCAGCACAATATGGCGGTAGCCACGCACCATTTCCGCCACATATTCAAACTGCTGCATACGCGCGCGCCGGCTCAACGCCAGGTGCATCTGCACCACCACCAACGGATCGGTTGGATCACCAAAACGCGCCATCATCGCCCCACGCCCCGGCATGGTTCCCGGCAGCTTGTGGTTTTCGACATCCAGCGCCGGATAACGCGTCAACAGACCATTGCTGTGACAGGCAATGTGACCAAGATTACGGTTGCGCTGTTGATACCAGTGCTCAAAGCCCGCCCGCTCGGCCAAATAGTGCACCTGGTTGACGAAACTGCTGCGCAGACTGCCCGAATCCACCTCCTGCAGGCCGACCACGTCATAATCACGAATCACCGCCGCAATGGCATCCAGATTGTGAAAATGCGAACCGTGCGGCAGGACATGCTTCCAGCTGCGCGTTAGATAATGGTGTGGACGGTTGGAGGCTATCCCCACCTGAATGTTGTAACTCAACAGTCGCAGTCGCCGCTCGCCCACTGGCGACTCACGCCAATGCCTTGTTAGATTTTTATTAGAATCAGGCATTTAGTCTCCCATAACAAGATAAAATCACAATGGCATCACCATTTCGCCCAGTTGTTCAGTCAACTTTAGGTTCTCGCCGTAATCCACGGGACAGTCAATGATACTAACCGTGTTATCGGCCAAGGCCCTACGCAAAGTAGGTAACAAGTCCTCAGTTTTGCTAATCCGGTAGCCCTTGGCACCAAAGGCCTGTGCATACATCACAAAATCCGGATTGGTAAAATGCACATTGGACGGACGCCCAAACGCGCGCATTTGTTTCCACTCGATCAGGCCATAACCGTTGTCGTTCCATATTAGGATGACAAACGGAGTTTTCAAGCGCATGGCAGTTTCAATTTCCTGTGAATTCATCAAGAAACCGGCATCGCCGGTTACCGCCACCACCTTGCGGTCGGGATAGACAAGTTTAGCGGCCAGGGCACCAGGCACCGCAATTCCCATACTGGCAAATCCATTAGAAATAATGCAGGTGTTGGGCCGATCACAGCGGAACATCCGCGCCATCCACATTTTGTGTGCGCCGACATCGCAAATAACCACGTCATCACTGTCCATCGCCGTGCGCAAATCCCAGATCAGTTTTTGCGGCTTAACCGGGAAATCGGTGTCATGGGCATGGTGCTTCATTTCACTGATCAGCGCGTCGCGCAGCGGACTCATCAGACGTCCCTCATGGGGCAGTGCCTGTGCAGCAATACGCTCCAAACTCTTGGCAATATCACCGACAATGCCGACACTTACCTCATAGTGAGCATCCACTTCCGCACTGGTTGTATCAATATGAATCAGTATCCGATCCCGGGTAGGATGCCAAAACTTGGGGTGGTACTCCGCTAAGTCATAGCCTACGCAAATGATCACATCGGCCCGCGAAAATCCCACGTTGGCGTAGTCATTTGCCTGCAGGCCGACACTGCCCAGCGCCATGGGATGCCGAAACGGAATTACGCCCTTGGCCATGAAGGTGTTGGCGACCGGAATGTTGAGTTTTTCGGCAAAATCCGCCAGAGCCTCCCAGGCACGAGTGCGAATTACGCCGTTACCCGCCAGGATAATCGGCGCCTTGGCCTGTGAAATCAGTTCCACCGCAGCAGCCACCCGACCCGTTTCTGGCTCCGGCAGCACCGAATTTTTCACCTTCATGGGCCGGCCTTCGACCTGCATTTTGGCGATATTTTCCGGGAACTCGATAAAACTGGCGCCGAACTTCTCACTCATCGCCACTTTGAACGACTTGCGCACCACTTCGGCAATGATATTGGGCGTCAAAATACTGGAACTGTACTTGGTGACATGGCTAAACATTTCATCCAGGTTCAGTACTTGATGTGATTCCTTGTGCAAGCGCTCGGTGTCAGCCTGACCAGCAATCGCCACCAGCGGCGCGTGATCCATATTGGCATCGGCAACCCCGGTCACCAGATTGGTCGCGCCCGGCCCAAGCGTCGCCAGACACACACCTGCCTTGCCGGTTAAGCGCCCATAGACATCCGCCATGAACGCAGCCCCTTGCTCATGACGCGTGGTCACAAACTGAATAGGCGATTCCAGCAGCGCATCCATGACATCCAAATTTTCTTCGCCGGGAATACCAAAGATGTATTCCACGCCTTCATTTTCCAAACAACGCACGAACAACTCTGCGGCTTTCACTTAAACCATCCTCACACCGTCACATTGGGCCAATCATGCCCTGAACGCATCAACAACAGCAAATTGAACACATACATTTTCCAGATAACTACGGTATCATTATCAACCTTTCACCAGCATGAATAATTTACTCCATGGATTTTATACAGATTGTGGTACTTGCCCTGGTACAGGGTCTCACTGAATTTCTTCCCATTTCCAGCTCTGCCCACCTGATTCTTGTCCCTGAAATTCTCCACTGGCCCGATCAAGGTTTGGCCTTCGATATTTCCGTACACGTCGGCACCTTGGCTGCCATTGTGTTCTATCTGCGCCAGGAAATTTTGCGCACCACGGTCGACTGGGGTAAATCGCTGGTGGCGCGCCAGCGCGTTGGCGACAGCGGCCTTGCCTGGGCCATCATCATCACCACCATTCCTGTCATTGTCATTGGTTTTGTAACCAAGGATTTTGTTGAGGAAAGCCTGCGCAGCCCATTAATTCTGGCCACCACCTCAATTTTGTTCGGTTTGCTGCTGTGGTGGGCTGACATCAAAGGCACTCGCGACCGTGACGAGCACAGCCTGACCCTGCGCGACATGCTGATCATCGGCTTTGCCCAAGCCATTGCGCTAATCCCTGGAACCTCGCGCTCCGGCATCACCATTACCGCCGCGCTGATGCTGGGCCTGAATCGCCAGGCTGCCGCCCGCTTCTCATTTTTGCTGTCCATTCCCACCATCCTCGGTGCTGGCGTTCTGGCCACCAAGGATTTGATCGAACAAAGTGCCCCGGTCGACTGGGGCACCTTGACGCTTGGCGTGCTGTTCTCCGCCGTCAGTGCCTACACCTGTATTTTCCTGTTCATGAAGTGGCTGGACCGGATGGGCATGGGGCCATACGTCATCTACCGAATACTGTTGGGCATCGCGCTGTTCGTCATCTTCTGGTAAAAAACTCAACGAATCAATGCGATACAACATTCGCGCGGTCCAGCAACTTGTCTTGGACCGCGCAAATTGATCGATCCGAAAATATAATTCCTTCCGCTCTAATGCCTGACCGCCACAGGCCGAAATAATAAAAAGAATGGGGTAAATCCCACCGGCCAGTCCTGTTTTCTGGAAGCTCCTATGAAACTACGTCATGCACTGTCTGCTATCGGCCTGCTGCTCGTCAGCCACTCGGCTTCTGCTGTACTGATTGAAGCCAATGACCCGGATTACGGCACGGGCAACAATATCACCTGGGATACGCAAACTGGCCTGGAGTGGCTGGATCTGACTGTCACCCAAGGATGTGACATCTACAAGATTAGCGCAAAAAAATGCAATGGCTTTGACTTCGCCGACTGGACACTCGCCAGCAAACTCCAGGTCAGTGAATTTTGGGGCAATGCCGGCATCAGCAGCTTGGGCAGTTTCAGCACCGCCGACTACGCTGCTGTCACTGCATTGCTAGACAACATCGGTTACACCTACAGCAATAACCAAGGCAGAGGTGCCAACGGCATCATCGCCGAGACCACCTTCACCAACCCGGTACTTGGCCAACTGTCACTAAACAACGCGGGACAGTCACAAGAACAATTTTTCAAATTCCCCAACAACCTGATTCTCACCACTGTCAGCAACAATCGGGCTGCGTACTTTATTCGTCAATCACAGCGCGAATATGTTGCTGACGTGCCCAACCCCTCCAGTGGACTACTGATGATGATTGGCGTTTTGGGTCTGTTGGCCTTGAGCCGTGCGCAACAACGGCGCGCGCGGTAACTTTGTGCAGATCGGGAGAAAATTATCGGTCGGCCAACACTGCCGCGATACCTTCCAGTGACAATACCTGCATTGCCGCCCCTATTTGTACTGCAACAGCCGGCATGCCGTACACAACACTGCTTTGCTCGTCTTGCGCCAAAGTGAGTGCACCGCTGGATTTTAGCGCCAACAAACCTCTCGCACCGTCGCCCCCCATGCCGGTCAATACAGCGGCGACGACACCACGCGCCAACCCAGGCTCAATCGAACCAAATAAACGATCAATCGACGGTCTGAACCCATTCACTGGCGCAGCATCACTGTATCGAGCAACTATCTGATCCCCGACAGCGTCTAACTCCAAGTGAACATTATCCGGCGCAAAATACACCGAGCCAGCCTGCAAAACCTCGCCATTACTCGCCACCTTGATTTTCAGCGCACACTTGCTACGCAACCAGGCAATCAATCCATCCAGGAAACCAGATGTAATGTGCTGCACAATAACAACGGGGCAGGGATAATTGGCCGGCAATCCTTGCAAAATTTCTCGTACAGCATGCGGCCCACCAGTGGAGGCACCAAGCAGCACCAATTTTCGCGTCACCAATGCGCTTGACATTTTATTTAGCGGTGCAGTAACCCGCGGCATACTTTCGCGCTTTCTGCGCACTACTTTTATTTCAGCCATCGCACGAACTGTATTCACCAGCAATGCGCAATACTCGACAAATGCCGCTGAATCAATCGATGGCGGCTTGGGCAACAAGGCCAATGCGCCACTTTCTATTGCTTCAAAACTGTCATATTGCTGCGCAGCATTTACCGTTGCACTAACCACAACAATTGGCACCGGACACTCTGCCATAATTTGGCGGATTGCGTCCAAGCCGTTAAGCACCGGCATATGAATATCCATGGTGACAATATCTGGCTGACAGGTTCGAACCAACTCAACGGCCTGCGCACCATTCTCGGCAATGCCAACAATCTCGATATCGCCTACCTGCTCAAGCACGTAGCGAATCACTTGTGCAACGACCTGGGTATCTTCAGCGATCAACACCTTCAGCATTAATGCAACCCTTTCTTCAGCAATGTCTGCGACATTTGCGTTAAAGCGGTCGCCTCTAAATCTTTCTTGCCGACGTAGGCATTTGCCCCACAGTCCATGCCTTTTTGATAGCTCTCTGCATCCACACAAGAACTCACGATGATAATCGGCAGCGTTGTAAAGCGAGAGTCAGAACGAAGATTCTGTGTCAATTGAAAACCATCCATGTTTGGCATCTGCACATCAGTCACCAATAAATCGACAACCAATCCGTTGCTTAACATTTTCCAGGCATCTGCACCATCAACGGCAGAAGTCACTTTAAAACCAACCGCCTCCAGGATGTAACGAATCAATGTTCGCGAAGTTATCAAATCATCAACCACCAAGACATGGCCATCCCCTCTCGCTGGCATGGCAACACCAGACTCTGCAAATTTATTCTCCCGAGAGACATAATCAACAAGTTCTCGATGATCCAGAATAAATATCACTTCGCCAGCACTGGTCATTGCTCCAGAACTAATGATTTTTGAACCGACTTGGGGAAAATTCAATTTCTTTGCCATCAACTCCCGATCACCAACAACGTCATCAACAACAAAGGCAATACGTGACAACGAATCTTTTACAACCACGGCAAACATTGCTTTATCATTAATAGCATCCACAGGAGATAACGCGAACAAATCTGAGAGATTTACCAACGGAACCCAATCACCATCAATGACCACCCCCACCTTATTTTGCCTGGCTTCAGTTTTCAATGTAGCAATATCAACGACCGAATCCACCCAAATGGTTTGAAAAGCATAGAGCTGACCAGCAACGCTTACCACAACACCGTGCTCAGCCAGCATGGAAATTGGCAACGACAAATCAAATCTCGTCCCCTTGCCTACATTTGTCGTGTAACGCAACCATCCACCCAATGAGACCACTGTATTATAAACAGCATCAAGCCCAACGCCTCGGCCAGAGATATCTGACACCACCTCAGCAGTACTAAATCCAGGAAGAAAAATTAGAGAATCTTTATCTTCATCTGTCATAACCGCCGATTCTTCAATTATATTTTTTTGAACTGCGCGCTTATAAATCATATCTCGGTCTATGCCACGACCATCGTCGCTAATTGATATTTCAAATCGATCATTGTTCTTTCTAGCCTCTATGAATAGCGTTGCTTCCATAGATTTTCCACAACCATTCCGCTCATCCACCCCTTCAATACCGTGATCCATCGCATTTCTTACCAAATGGACAATGGCATTCCCCAGCTCTTTGATTATCCGTTTGTCTACCGAGAAATTTCCATGCTCCATCACCAACTTCACCTGCTTCCCTAGCTGATGATTAAGATCTCTAACAAGTCTTGGTAGCGGCAAAAACAAAAGATCAACCGGCATCAACCTGAAGTTTTTAATTTGCTCATTCAAAACGACAGTTGCCGACTTCAAATGATCTGATGCCATGGAACCCAAATAATTCACATGATCAAATCCACCGCCCACTCTACCAAGCAACCTACCAAGGGAAATTGAAACTCGTTCAATTGCCACTCTCCGTGACCTATCTTTCTCCCTTGCCATAATTTCATTGCACTGATCAATCAACTCACTGAGCCCTAACAGTTGCTCATGAATTTCCGCGACTGATAACAAAAGATCAGCAACCCCCGATGACCCCAATACCAATTGCTCTGCGGATTCTTCCAATTGGCGAACGACCGCTAATGACGCATCATCAGTATCTTTTTTTTGCAAATAATCAGGAGAAATCCCGGGAGAGATAGTCGACAACATCGACTCACTTAGCAATAACGCATCACCACTACCCGCCTTTATCGCCACAAGTAAGTTCTGCAAATCACTGATAATCTTGCTTGCTTTCTGAGAAGAACCTTTCTCCTCCCGGGCAAGCTCAGGAAGGAAATCACAAATATCCAGCAATAGGTTTGCCGCAACTGCAGGAAGCGCCAGGGTTGAGTCGCGTAAAAATGAAAACAACTCCTCAAGCTCTTTAGCCAACTGACTTACCGTATCAAGACCAATACTGGCAGAAGTCCCTTTGATATTGTGCGCCGCACGAAAAATCTCCGACATAGCATGTGCGCGCTCATCTTCGGCCAAATTTTGCTTCTCTAGAGTTAGAACGCCCCCCTGCAGCGTTTTCACTTGCTTCGCCAAATCCAGCTGGAACATCGCTTTTAGGCGAATTTTCAGCTCTTCACTTAACTCCATTGATCGCCATACCTTTTAAAGAGTGTATACACCGACACTATCATCCAGAGTTTTAGCGATGTTCCCCAAATCCGCAGCAGCTTCTGTCGTCTGTTTCGTTGCGCTAACAAACTGCCTGGTTACAAAATTAATTTCCTCCATAGCTGCTGCAATCTGATCAATCCCTGCTTTCCCCTGCCTAATCGCCGCCACAATTTGTTGACTAGCGATATTTCCTTCGTGAATAACACCCATTAGCTCCCGAATGGATTCGCCAACGTCAACCACAATAGTTGCACCCGCAGTTGCACCCTTGCTCCCTTCCTCAGTAGCCATCACCGCCTTGCCGGCGGAGTCCCTAATGGTTGTCAATATGCTTTGCACCTGCAATGTTGCCTGCTGAGAGTGTTCCGCAAGACTCTTAACTTCCGCAGCAACCACCCCAAACCCTTTACCAAACTCTCCCGCCTTAACCGCTTCAATGGATGCATTCAGCGCAAGGATTTTTAACTGCTGCGATAACCCGCTTACCATCGCAACAATTTCACCTGCTCGCTGAATCTGCATGCTTAGAGCCAATATGTTTGTCGCAATACCATCGACGCGAAATTTTAACTCATCCATCGAGGCAATCATTCTCTCCACTGCTCTTAAGCCATCCTCACCTTTCTTGCGCGTCTTTTCAGAGGCGGCTCCAAGCGTCGTCGCCTTCTCTAGGGTTTGATTGGCACTGACACGGACTTCTTCAAGGGTTGTGGTTGTTTCATTAATGGAGACAGCCTGCTGTGATGCCGCTGCTGATTGCATGCTTGCCGCGGACTGCAACTCGCTTAAGGTTACCATTAACGAGCTTGATGCGGACTTGATCGAAGAACTCATCGAACTCAAACTGCTGACCATGTGATTGATATGACCGCCAAGAGCGGACATATCATCACCCTTGGTATCTTCGACATCCAGTTTTATACGCAAATTTCCATGGGACACTTGCTCTATTGCGGCCCGGTATGAAGCAACTGTCGACTCTATCTCCCCCTTGGAAAAAGTCACGCTCTCAATATATTTTGTCATCGAGTAGATATAAGATTCTATTGCCAACTGGGAATCCAGCGACAAAATCCTGGTCAACGCCTGCTCAGCCTTTTGTCTTTTCTTCGGGAAAAATCGATATTTTTTTTGAATAAGAGGGTTTATCAGCTGAAAATATACGCTATATGCACCAAGATACCACTTTGGCGTCAGTCCAATTTTGTTATGAATAAACCCAATTCTCAACCTCCGATTACAATACAACTCACCATAATCTCCCTCAAATAGTTCTATCAGATATTTTTTTTGGACAATTTTCAATCTAGATACTGACGAATTAGATTTCTCAATTATGGAAAGCAAATCTGGATGGCGCTCAATATTTCCGTAGAAGTAATCTACTATTCCATCTGCATTTTTTTCTACCAATGAATGAAGCGATTTCAGAATACGGATATCGACCTCATCAAATCCGATATATTTTTTCCTAGACTCCCACTCAACCGAGTCTATTTTCCACACGTCATTTTCAAACAATTCGCTACTCCTTTATTAGCCCTTCTAGCGCACCATCTTCAAAAAGAAGATCCGCATTCACATGAACAACCTTGTCTTTTCCAAAAAAAATGCTCGTATCGACAAAAATATCACCTTTTTTTTCTCCAACTTCCTTATTGAAGCCTGCAACATAGACTTTTCCGTTTACCACTTTGTCAGCGCAAAACGCCAGCATTCGCTCACCGGACTTTAGGACTATAACGAGATTTGGCTCCATTACACCCTTCTCATGTCGCCATAACTCAACTAAATCAAGTACTGTAACCAACTCTCCATGATAATTAATAACGCCAGCGACAAAGTCAGGCGAAAATGGCACCTTAAAAATATGCTTAAACTCTACAATCTTCTCTACCAGCTTACAATGTAATGCAAATAGTCCTTCGTCCAAATAAAAGAATATATGATCCTCATCCTGAATTTCCGGGAAAATATCTGTCTTTACCACTGATTCCACACGTTCCAGCCTTGAGCGCAACTCAATAACATCAGATTCCTCAGATGGCATATAGCTGTAAGCACGACTACAAATCATTTCCATCACTTTTTTTCGCTGCCCGCCCATATCGATCAATGTCAGACCTGGCCATATCCAGCAATTCTGGAATCGTCAATTCGCCAGCCTTTACAATCCGCATTGTCTCTGCATTTTCTTCGTATTTCTTTAGCATTGTTAGCAGGTACTCAGTACCGACCTGATATTTTTTTTGTCGGAATGCCAGCTTCGCTGCACAATAGTAAACATCCATAAACCTATCGCTAACCAGGAGAATTTCATTAATGATCCTCTCTGCGACTTCATATTTCCCCAATTCAATTTGAATCAGTGCCTGCGTAAACTTAACACTATAATCAAAGGGATTTTGTACCAGATACAGCTCCGCAGATTCGATCGCTTCCTCAAGCATTCCATGATTTGCCAGCCTATCTATATTTAAATCTTCTGCATCACGAAGTTCAGGAATAGCTTTCTTAACTTTCTCAGTCTCTGACTGTAAAACTACAGCATCTTCACCATCCGCATCGGGCAATCTAAACTTCACATGAGTAGCTTTTTCAGTGAAATTTTCGTCTTTATCCGGATGGAATCTCGTCCAATATGTCAATCCGCCATAGCCACCACGTTGAGCCAGCGAATAATCCTCATTAACTGTATCAATAGTTCCCGGAATATAAACGCCTCCCAGATTCAATTGGCCTATCAATTTTTCACTGATCTTTGACGCCAAATCTGAATCCATGTAAACCAACACATTTCTGCACAAGATTAGATCATATTTTCCACACTCGCCATCAATGCATTCATCAACATCCACTAAGTTTTGCATTTTGAATTCACACTTTTCCTGATATATTTTTTTTACTACATACCCCCCATTGGTATTTTTTTCAAAAAATTGGTCCACTTCCACAGGATCGATATTTCGAAATGACCATGCGCCATATTCAGACTTCTTCGCCTTCGCAATACTTTCCTCACAAATATCACTTCCGACTGCCGTGATATTCCAAACTTCATTTTTTGGCAGCAACTCATCCAAGATAAATACGACAGAATACAATTCCTGCCCTGCCGAACAGCCCGCACTCCATATTTTTAGACTATGATCTCCAATATTTCGCTTTTTATTTATTAGCTGAGGGAAGTACTTCTGAGTTAAAAACTGTCTTAAATTGTTATCTCTAAAAAAATAACTTTCGCCTACCGCAATTTTGGTTATCAATTTTTGCCATGGCGGACTAAGGTGAGACGCCAACCTTAGAAATTCGTACAATTCTAGACATGACTGCATTGCGCAATCATTAATCAGTTCAGCAACAATCTTTTCTAAACTCTCTGACTGATAGGACTGGACCGTGATATATGTTCTCTCCCTGAGCAATGCGGCTATTTTTTGCCCACACTCGCTAGGCTGTCGTTCATACACCCGAGTCATTTCATTCATTCCCCAGGTTAATTACTAGATCGGTTTCCATTCCACATTGAGCATAGTCCACGACCACCTCCAAGTCACTGATCATGAGGACTTGACCATATTTTTCCAATACAACAGGGTGAACCACATCTGTTTTTGATGAGCAGGATATACTGACAACATCCTCTATAGAATCCACAACAAATGCCTTTTTTGCCCCTGAATTATTTAGAAGTAACAAAGATGCATCCATGGCATATCCATACTTCCGACGCTTCCCCAGTCTCTCGGTCAAATCAAAGACTTCGATGGGTTCTGCATTAATTATGGTTTTGCCAACGACAAAATTGGCTGAATTCCTTATCGGTTCAATATGTACCAGTGGAATTATGCGATTTACAAAATGTGCTGACAGGCAAAGTAGGCGCCCATCGACACGAAAAATCAGCACGTCAATTCGATCTTCAGATGCCAACTTTTCCACCCGCACATTCCACTCCTTATTAGACAGCAATAATGATCGTAGTTGCAGTTTCTGAATCCAACCTTAGGAAAAATTCGAATCAACTATTATCAAACGGCTTATTATTTGGGGTAAAATCGTGTTTTATCTCCGCAATCCGCTCCAGTCTACGCTGCAAGAGCGCTGCACCAACCGCTTTACCCGTTAACCCCTGAGTCAAGAATTCTGTCGTTGAGACGCTCCTGCATGCATTTGCCAGCTCGCGTAGATAGTCTGCCTGCAGGTACTGCTCATTTTCATATCCAGGCCGGCCGCGACAATCCGCCAAGCAGGCCATCAAAAACTGCTCTACTCGCTCTGGCCTGCGCATGACATCCAGCTTTTCCAACAATTTCCAGGCAGTCACAGGCTTAAGTTCCAATGCTCGATGCGCATGGGTATGATATTCGCCCACAAGCATTGCCAATTCTTTCATTTGGGTAGGGACACGAACTCGGTCGCATAGTTTTCTGATAAGTGGCACACCGGCAACTTCATGCCCATGATGTGATGGCAATATTTCTGCGGGCGTTTTCGCCTTGCCAAGATCATGCAACAGCGCAGCCAGTCTGACCCCAACATCGGATGATATCTTTGCTGCGGCATCAACCACCAACATCGTGTGTATTCCGGTATCGACTTCAGGGTGATAATCTTTTCGTTGTGGCACGCCCCACAATGCAGCCAGCTCAGGGAACAGCTGTTGCAGCGCACCACATTGCCGCAGCACTTCAAAATATACCGAAGGCGTTTCTTCCTGCAGCGTTTTTTGTGTTTCAACCCAAATTCGCTCTGGTGCGATAGTCGCCAGCTCTCCGCCAGCACTTATTTGTCGCATCAGATCCATGGTCTGTTCGGCAACGCAAAAACCCAAGGTCGCATATCGTGCCGCAAAACGCGCAACTCGCAACACCCGCAATGGATCTTCAACAAACGCCTCTGACACGTGTCGCAGTATTCGTGCGTTTAAGTCCTGCATGCCGCCATAGGGATCAGTAATATTTCCCGCTTCATCCTCAGCCATCGCATTAATGGTTAGATCGCGGCGGCGCAAATCTTCTTCCAAACTCACCTGCGGTGTCGCATCAACAGCAAATCCTGTATAGCCTGGTCCGATTTTTCTTTCCGCCCTGGCCAAAGCATATTCTTCGGACGTCTCAGGATGCAAAAACACCGGAAAGTCCTTACCGACTTGTCGATAATTCAGTGCTAACATTTGTTCAGGTGTTGCTCCGATGACAACCCAATCACGCTCGCTCACCTGTCGGCTCAGCAGGCGATCGCGAACGGCTCCACCTACCAAATAAATTTTCATGATTGACCTATCCTTACCAATGCGTTCGAATAGGATTAGCTTAATCAATTATCATCATAGGTACGAGCCTTGTTTACACTTCGCTTGACAGCAACGCTATTAATCACCGCACTGCTATCCGGTTGCGCCTCAGTCCAATATTACTCTCAGGGAGTAAAAGGTCATTTAGAAGTTTGGTGGCCTAAAAAACCGATTGATGATGTGATTCATGACCAATCTCAACCCGAGGATTTTAGACAGCGCCTGGCGTTAATGCTCAAAGCTCGTAAATTCGCCAGTAACGAACTTGCGCTTCCAGACAACAAAAGCTACACAACCTATACCGACCTTGGTCGCCCCTATGTGGTCTGGAATGTATTCGCGGCAGGCGAGTTTTCGCTGGAACCCAAATCCTGGTGTTATTTGATGGTAGGCTGCCTGAATTATCGTGGCTATTTCGACGCCACCGAAGCGAAACTCACGGCTGACAGCTTGGCGCAGCAAGGTTATGACGTTAGCGTAGAAGGCGTAAGCGCCTATTCCACTTTGGGCTGGTTTAATGACCCACTACTGAACACGATGTTGCAGTGGTCTGACAATCGTCGCATTGAATTGATTTTTCATGAACTGGCGCATCAGGTCGTCTACTTGTCCAGCGAAACTGACTTTAATGAAAGCATGGCCACCGCCGTGGCTCGCCTTGGAATGGTGCGCTGGTATCAAACCCAGCATCCCGACAAACTTAATGAGTACTTTGACTTAACCCGGCAACACGCCGAATTCCGTCAACTGTTACTGGAAACATCGCAACAGCTTCGCCAGATCTACTCGTCCAATCAAACGACCGAGACAAAGCGCCATGACAAGGCACAAGTATTTGCCGACCTGCAGCAGAAATATAG
The DNA here is from genome assembly GCA_029884425.1 of Gammaproteobacteria bacterium. Lineage (NCBI taxonomy): Bacteria > Pseudomonadati > Pseudomonadota > Gammaproteobacteria > Gammaproteobacteria bacterium. Next base: position 17,716 of record JAOUHV010000010.1, on the reverse strand, counting down.
CCAAACGAAACAACACTGGCCCAGGCCAAATGCCTTCGACAGTTGGTTTGCGCGCCCACTAAATAACGCCCACATAACCGCGAGCATGACGTATTTGCAGCAGACACCCGCGTTTTATGCCTTGTATCTTGATTCACAGAAAGACTGGCCAACATTCCTGAATAGCATAAAAAAGCTAGGAAAGTTGCCGCGTCAGCAGCGTGAGGAAACGGTCAAACAATTGCTGCAACGCAACATCACCTTGCAGCAAGCTTCGACTACTTGACTAGTTTTAACTGAGGCCGGTTGGGCTTGGACTCTTGGTCCGGGGAGGGGGAAGTAGGCGGGCTGCCTGGGTCTTCATCTACAAAGACCATGCCTTGACCATTTTCCCGTGCATAAATCGCCATCACCCCCATCACCGGCACCAGCACATTCATTGCCGTCCCCGAAAAACGGGCACCAAACGAGATCCAGTCGTTGCTGATGGTCAGATCCCGCACCGCTGACGGGCTGATATTGAGCACAATTTTGCCGTTTTCAACGAACTGCATCGGCAATACCGCACCTTCGGCACTGGCATCACAAACAAGATGAGGTGTCATCTGATTATCGACAATCCAGTCATTCAGCCCACGCAACAAATAAGGCCGACTCGATGTCATTCCAGGCTTATCAACCATTATCTGTTGAACTCTTTTTCCGCCGCAGTCAGACTCTCGTGGAACGCAGGACGATCAAACAAACGTCGCATATATTCTTTTACCGAAGCCGCCTGGGCAGGCAATTCAATACCATAACTGTTGAGTCGCCACAAAATCGGTGCCACGCTGCAATCCACCAGCGAAAACTCTTCACTCATGAAGAATGGCTTGGCCTCAAAGACCGGAGCAACAGACACAATCGAATCACGCAACTCTTTCCGTCCGGCTTCCCGCTTCTTCTCGTCAGAGCTTTCGATGGCCTTTACCTGTCCATACCAATCCGCATCAATTCGATGCAGCATCAGACGCGTACGCGCCCGGGCAACGGGATCGACCGGCATTAATGGCGGATGAGGAAATCTTTCATCCAGGTATTCCATTACCACACGAGAGTTGTATAGCACCAAATCCCGGTCAAGCAAGGTAGGGACGGAATTATAGGGATTGAGATCAATCAAATCCTCAGGCAACTGGCCAGGCTCCACCAATACTACATCGTAGGTCACATTCTTTTCTGCCAGAACAATACGCGACCGATGACTGTATGGATCAGAATGCCCGGAAAACAAAGTCATTACCGAGCGTTTGTTAGCCACTGCACCCATTGTTTAATCCCCTATAACCCTTTGTATATAAAGCTAGAATATCGACATCAACGGCATCGTCCTTTAACTCTGGACAACAATCAAAATCAACCGTTCGCAAAAAAGGCGGCTATGGAACCACAGCCGCCTCAGAATACCACAAATTGCTCTCGTTTAGGACTGCTTCACCAGACCGAAACGCGTATAGCTCCAGCGCAATGCAACAAACGCTGCACCAAACACGGCCACGGTATAAACCAGATCCATGAAAGATGTCATCGGCAGGCGATGGAACTCACCAGGAACGGAACCTGAAATCCAGGTGTAACGCTCCAGCCAGCTACCCAGCATAATGCTGCAAGCCACGCCAACGATCAGGGCTGGCGTATGACGCACGCGAGCGAAGATCAGCGAGCAGAAGGGGATCACAAATTTCAGTGCCAGGAAGGTCCACCAGACCGGACTCAGTTCGTGAGTCATCATCGACACGAAGCGTGACATTTCTTCAGGCAAACGACCGTACCAAATGATCAGATACTGAGTGAAGTACAGGTATGTCCACAGAATCGTCATCGCCAGCATGAACTGCGCCAGGAAATTCAACACATACGGAGGAATTTCTTTAGCAGCCTTGCCTGAGCGCATCAGGAAGTACAGCACGGTCGCAAAGAATGCCAGGAACAAATGGAAATTACTCACGAAATGGTACGCACCGTAGCTGGCGCTGTGCCAATTCGGGATCTGTGTCATTTCAAAGTCCCAAGCAACCATGGTCGCGTACAGCACGTATGCCACCGGAATCAACATCGCCACGTTGCGGAAGCGACGCTGCGCCTCATAGCTGCTATCAATCACAGATTCATGCTGATATTTGATGAACAAGCCATACAAGCCGGCAATTGCAAAGAAACCCAACACCTCACGCACCACCAGGAACGTGTAGTTGTGCCATCCCGGCATATGATGTTCACCGTCATGCGCATGCGCCAACCACTGGAAAGTAGACTCTCCGTTGATCAACAAAATGCACAACAATACAAACGCTACTGGAAACAAACCGGCTGTTGCGACCGCAAAATAACGCACCTTATAACGCCATTGGGCATTTGCCAAATGCAGCAACGCTGCCAATGTCACGCCATTAAGAGCCAAATACAGCACAATCAGAAAGTTTGTCGTCAGTACGGACCAGCTACCAAAGCCTTCCATATCAAACCCTACCCTTTTTCTTCGTTTTAGTGCGCGCCCGCTGCCTTGACAGCGCCGTCTTTAATCAACTGGTGACGCATGTAGTTCACTACGTGCCAACGTTCTTCCGGAGACAAGTCGTTTGAACCACCACCTTCGCCAGGTTTGCCATAAGCTGGCATCACATAGCTGCCGAACGTGATCGTTCCCCACATCCACCCTTCGGTCAACGATTGTGCATATTCCTCATGCAAAGGAATTGCGCCAATCTTTGGCGTCACTGGTGAATCTGCTCTTCCAGTCAAACCATGACAGGCCGCGCAATAAATCTTGAACAGATTGCGCCCGGTCTTGATGGACTCCGCAGTTGGTGGGAACGGATTTTTTAAATCCCTTGTCTCTTCCCGATTCTTGTAGGTTGTTGGTATGCCGCTGACCGGCACCGAACGCTTCGCAAAAGGCGCAGGTGCGCCTTCCTGAGGTTTGATGCTCGGCTGATTCATCATATCCGTCGACCAAGGCCATGCCATGACCGTGGTTGGTAACAGGGCCACCGCGCCGATGATTGCTAGTTTTTTAAGCTTCATGACACCTTCTCTTCCCGGATTTCCAACGCTTTATTGCCGTTAAAAAATGCCCGGGCGTTATTCAACTGATGTTCGTCAACTTCGACAACAATGCCTACTTGATCAACGGTCAGCTTTTCACTGTACAAATTTCCACGCTTGCGGAACAAGCCAGACATCCACAAGAACGCGAATACCGTCGTCCACACACCAAAGAAAATCAGCATTTCATACATCAGTACAAAATTACTGGGGAAGGCAATAACCGCTTTACCACCTTGTGGCTGCACCAGGAAACTGGCTTGCGCTGCCGAAAGGAAGAAAAAGCCAAACGTTACGCCAAACACTGCCCCCAAGAAGGTAAACACCTGAATGTTTACCGGGCGCTTCCCCAAAATTTCGTCGATATTCGGGTGTTCAATGGGCGACATCACAGTGATGTCGTCCACAGCCACGCCTGCTAGTTTTTTGCTTTTAATGTCTTCAATGGTTTTTACCGCATCATCGAAGCCACTAAACATTGCCAACAAACGAGTTTTACTCATTTATGCGCCCTCCAATCCTGGTCTGCCGGTCACCGTTTTCGCGCCATGAGCATGTCCAGCCTCACTTGACGTATGCGCGTCGTGCTCATGTTCATGCTTGAGGTGGAAGCATAATTCTTTAACCTCATAAGCAGACATTGCAGGGAACACCTTCACGAAAACCAGGAATAGCAATGCAAACCATCCAAAGCTACCAAACACGATACCCCATTGGATAACGCCAGCCCACATGATGTCCCACTGATGCGGTGAATGTGCATATGCCAGAGTCGGCGCAACAATCATCCAGCGTTCAGTGTACATACCCAACTGCAGAACCAGCGACAACACGAACATCGTCGGCATGTGGCGTCTTAGCTTCTGGAAACAGAGTGCAAACGGTGCAATCGTGGCACAGAACAGCATCGTCCAGAATACCGGTGCATACGGCCCGACAAACTTGGCAATCAGCAGTTCCTTGTCGTACACGCTGTGGCCGTACCAAACAGAAGCGAACTCAACGAACAACAGGTAGTTCCATACCATCGCAATGGCGAAAGTCAGCTTGGCGGTTTTTTCCATGATGTTCAGCGTCATGTACTCTTCCCAATGGAAGAAGTAACGCAAGCACACGAACAGAGTCATGATCGCCGCACAGCCCGAGTACAACGCACCCGCTACGAAGTAGGGCGGGAAGGTCGTTACGTGCCAGCCAGGCATGATGGACATCGCAAAGTCAGACGATACGATAGAGTGAACCGAGATCGCCAACGGGATCAGGAAGCACGCCATCAACATGTATGTCTTGCGGAAGTTACGCCACTGACGGTCGTCACCTCTCCAACCCAGCGCCAGCAGACCATAAGCCTTTTTGCGCCAGCCCTTGGTGTGGTCACGCAGAACCGCCATATCGGGAATCATACCGATAACCAGGAACAGCGCCGATGCAGACAGGTAAGTGGAGATCGCAAACGCATCCCACACCAGTGGTGAGCGGAAGTTCGGCCAAATACCACGATCTGACACATACGGCAGTACCCAGTACAGGTTCCACACGCGCCCCAAGTGGATCATGGGGAAGAAACCGGCAGTCATCAGCGAGAACGTTGTCATCGCCTCAGCAAAGCGGTAAATCGGCTTACGCCACTGGGCATGAATGATATGCAGAATCGCGGACAATAACGTACCCGCGTGCGACATACCGATCCAGAATACGAAAGTAGCAATGTACATATCCCACATGTGAGGATTGTTCAAGCCACCTGCACCCATACCCATTTTGTACTGGTAAATTTCTGCAGCTACTGCACACAAAATCATCGCCACACACACTGCGAAGGCAACCCAGTATGCCTTGCGCGGTGCCTGCATGGTGCGAATCAAATCATGGTTGATTTGCGACCAATTCAGGTTCTCGTCGATGATCTTGTCTTGAATAACTTGAGCCATGACTTTTCCTTTAAATTTTATTCAAGCACCCAAAGAAGCCTTAAACTTCCGTCTCACGTACACGCTCGAGATACATGATTGAAGGATCAACGTTCAATTCTTCAAACACACGGTATCCACGAAGTTCACCGTTGGACTTTGGTTTCTTCTGCGTATAAGGACCACGCGCCACTTCATGCTTCGCCCACAACTTGCTGACCTTGCTGTTTGGATCTTGAGTATCACCAAACACGATCGCACCTGTTGGACATGTCTGTGCGCACGCGGTAACAAAGTCACCGTCCTGTACTGGACGACTCTCGCGTTGAGCCTGATCTTTGGCGCCACGAATACGCTGAATACAGAATGTACACTTCTCCATTACGCCTTTATCGCGAACGGTCAAATCTGGGTTCAGCTGTTGATTCAACGGTTCTGGCCATGAAGACTCATAGTACGACCAGAAGTTGAAGTAACGAACACGGAACGGACAGTTGTTGCTGCAGTAACGAGAACCGATACAACGGTTGTAAACCTGCGCATTCAAACCATCCGGCGTGTGATACGTTGCCGCTACAGGACAGACTGGTTCACACGTTGCAGCGTTACACTGTTGACACAGCATCGGCAAGAATTGCGCGCCATTTTCTGGATGATCACGATCTGCATCCTTGTCTTCCCAGTAGCGCTCAATGCGCATCCAGTGCATGGCCTGGCCTTTTTCGAAACGCTCCTTACCAACAACCGCCAGGTTGTTTTCTGCATAACAAGCAGTGGAACAAGCGTTACAGCCAGTACACAGATTCAGGTCAATCGCCATCGCCCAGCGATGTTCATACTTGTGATGACCACCATCTTCCGCCGCCTTACGGTAGGCGGAAAAATTCTCCATGATGTTCTTAAAGGACATGATTAAGCCTCCCCTTCAGTACGACGCAGCACATCAGCAGAAACGGTACGAACTAATGAGCGTCCCAATTGCGTTTCAGATGATCCCATCTTGACCAGCACTTGATGCTCATGCGCTTTAGCCACTTTTACGCGCGTCGCATGGGTCGCCAACTCACCCGTGGTTGCATCCACCAGAGGATTCAGGATGCTCAACGGATTCACGCCACGACCTTTCGCGTAGCGACCATAGGCAGAGTGCCCCTGGCCCATTGGCACAGCGATCGCCTCTGGATGCACGCCTTTATGCACATAAACTTGCGTCTTAACTGCACCGCTAGCAGAGGTGATATTCACAAAATCACCATTCTTAACGCCAAGCTTCGCTGCGGTTTTGGGATGCATTTCTGCCCAAGAGTCCCACACAACCTTGGCAATTTGATCTGGAGCTTCTTGCAACCAAGGCAGATTCGCATGACGACCGTCCCACAATCCCAGACGCGCAGATGGCACCAAGTGCATTGGATAGTCTTTGGATTCTTCAACTTTGCCCGCTTTAACCGACGCAATGCGAGGTGACAGTGAACCGGCAGAGCCAGCGGCTTCAATTACACCCTTCTGGAACAGCGCATTCCAAGCAGCTTCATTGCTGATAGAAGTCACGCCCGCTGGCATGTTCTTCAGTGAAGCCTGCAAGAATGCGTAGTAGTCTGCAAACTGTGCGTACTTCTCGCCACGCGCCTTGAGCATACCCAGCAGAATATCGCCAAACCCGCGAGTATCTTTGTGCAGCGGTTCCATCAATGGCTGTTGAACGCTCATCAATGCCTTGTCTGCGCCTTGGTAAGCAGACACATGCGTACCCCAGTCTTCCAGTGAAGAAGAAAGTGGCAGTACCAGATCTGCTTCCATACTGGTTTCATCAGGGAACATGGTGATGGCAACTTTAAAGCCAACGCCCGCCAAACCTTCTCTGAGCTTCAGTGCCGCCGGCGCGGTAAAGGCTGGATTGGTGTTGGCAAACACCACCACATCGTACGCCTTGTTTTGCAAGCCGTTAGCGAATTTAACCAGGCTTGAAGTGTTACCCGCATTGGCTCGCATGCCTTTTTCTGGGAACGCTGTGCTACCCACAACAGTCGTCCCAACGCTACCCAAAATAATATTGAGCAACATCGCAGACGCAGCAGTGTCGTAACCGTGCTCATAGCCTGTGGCAGACTCGCCAGCCAGCACCAGACTTGGCGCCCGCTCGGACAGCAAACTGGCAATGCGCTTGATCTTGGCAGGTTCAACGCCCGTAATTTCTTGCACGCGAGGCAGTGTGTATGTCGCCAACGAAGCGCGAACAGCGGCAGGCACTTCCGCCTTATTCCAGCCACGATCAACGATAAAGTTAGCAATACCCAGCGCCAGCACACCTTCAGTACCAGGTTTGGCAGCAACCCACAGATCAGCGTTACCGCCGGTCAGGGTCATTTTTGGCTCCACCTGAATCAACGTACCACGCTGACCTGAACGGAACTTGGCATATTCACCGGCCATGTGCACAGGTGACATCCAGGTACCCAGGAAATCTGCACCAAACGACAACACGCACTGCGCCTTGTCCATACGCAAACGCGCATGCGCGTCACCGAGCATGTCCTGACAAACCTGCTGCCACACTGCAGTATTAATTGTTTCGTGCGCAAAATGGTTGGACGAACCCATTTCACTCATCAGCGCCGCGGTCAAAACAGATTGATGACCACTCACCGTGCCAGTCACCAGCGCAAAACGATCACCGGTAACCGACTTCAAACGATTACCCAGCTCCGCCATGGCCTCGTTCCAGGACACTGCCTGCAAACTACCACCTTTGCGCAGCATGGGCGAAGTTACGCGATCAGGATTGTAGTGAGCCTGCAAACCTGCTTGGCCCATCATACATGCGCGACCCTGATTTACACTGGATTCAGGATTTCCTTCCAGTTTCAGCACGCGCCCTTCACGCACGCGACCATGCAAACCACACGCAGCTTCACATTGCGTACAGGTTGTCGCATACCACACACCAATACCGGGGATCGCATATTCCTCCGGCATAAAATAGGAAACAACTTCTTCCTTGCCTTCCTCCAAAGTCACGGTTGTAGGCAGGTCACAGCCGGTCAACGCAGTACCAGCACCACCCCAACCGAGCATCTTGAGAAAGTTACGACGATTTACCGTTACACTTTTCATTCAATTACCCTTTAGTATTTAGGCCCAGTTCGAGTTAACTACTTGTGACATTTCCAGCAGTCACCCGGCCCACCGTTCGCCTCGTGACAACGACGGCAGAAGCCCATGGTCAAAGGTTTCTTTTTCTCAGCAACTGTCATTGCGCGAACTTCTCCATGACAGATGCCACAAACTTGTTGCACATCTTCCACAGGGAAATTGGCATCAAATACAAACTTGCGAATATGTTTCTCGTGCGTGAAATGTACGTAATCAGGTACATCGTGCACTTTCAGCCACTTGGGTGACTCACCCTTCTGCCAATATTCCGTCAGCTTCTGAATGCGAGGTTTATCGGTTGCTACCACTTTATGGCAGCCCATACACTTACTAGTAGGTGGAATACCTGCAACTTTACTGCGACGCGCATAGGTATGGCAGTACATACAGTTGATTCCCATGTCCTTCACATGCCGATCGTGCGGAAAATCGATAGGCTGTGGCACATGCTCACCTTTATGCTCACCTGGCGGCGGAGTGATATGCGCCGGCACAGGCAACTCCGCGTTAGCTGCAAACGACAACATCATCGCCACAACCAAACCCAGTGAGGCAAACACCTTCCTCAACAAGAAGAGATTCATTCGACGCACCCCTCTTACGCCCTTATCAACGTGGAAATCCGGATTAAACCCGCTTACAAATTGCATTTCCCATCCTCAAAATTGCTATGTGTTTTTATGGCTACTAACCAAACGCAAGAAAAAAATCCTCACCACACCTAATAGATACGGTAAACATTTTTTTCAAACACTGATTAAGAACCCGGGGAGAAACGCACGAAAGTATCGGCGCAAAGAAACAGGCATTACCTGCCCACGTCGCACTGAGTATTGAGCCCCCCCGTTTGCAAAATGCAAATCCTCAATATCAGAAATCGCTGATTAACTATTGAAAAAACTTTGTGCAGTTATCAACAGAATCAATATGGCTCACGATCGTAGACCATTCGTCGCAGAATTGTCAACGAATTCTGTCAATTATATCGACTGCGTAAAGCACCCTTTTTTGCCGTAAAAAACGCCTAAAAAACAAGCCGCGCCGCGATCAGTTAAACATATTGTTCACTCAGCCGACCTCAATCCGAACTCAAACCGGATTATCGAGGTCGACAAACTCAAAATGTAGATCAAACTGTTCAGCAAGATGCGCTCCCAACGCTTTCACGCCATAGCGCTCAGTTGCGTGATGTCCCGCTGAAAAAAAATCGACGCCATATTCTTTGGCCAAATGGTAACTTTGCTCTGACACTTCGCCGGTGAAAAAAGCATCAACACCCAAATGAATGGCCTGCTCAAAATAATTCTGTGCCGCACCACTGCACCAGGCAATTCGACTCAGTGGCCTGTCATGCCCTTTGATATGTAGCGGCTTCCTGCCCAATACTGATTCCAGTCTGGCCGCAAACATTTCGGCAGTTTGCGGCAGTTCCAATGAACCATACAAACCAACTGACACCTCACCAGATCGACCACCAAACGCACCGCTAACCTGAAGACCCAAGAGTGATGCTAGTTGTGCGTTATTGCCATACAGCGGATGCGCATCCAACGGCAAGTGATACGCCAATAAACTGACATCATGTTTGATCAATGATGTAATTCGCGCGCCTTTGATACCGACAATAGGCTCAGGTTCACCTCGCCAAAAATAGCCATGATGCACCAGTAGCACATCTGCTTTTTTCTTCACCGCCTGATCGACTATCGCCTTGGATGCAGTAACGCCACCCACAATGCGACGCACCTCCGCCCCCGCCTCAATCTGTAATCCATTGGGACAATAATCCTTAAACTGCTTCACCTGTAACAAGTCATCGCAGTACGCCGCCAACACAGACAGGGCGATCATCAACTTTCTCCACAACTCGTGTAATATAGACAGGATAACTGACTGTTTTCAGGATCTCCAGCATGTCGATCGTCTCTTCGCTTCGCTCTTTCAGCGGCACGTTAAAATACGTGCTGGTAGGCATGGGTTCGGCGTTTGTCGTTTTCTTTCTTGTCGACTTTATCAAACACCAAGACCTTCACTTACCCAACAGCTCCGTTGAGATCAATCAAATCAGCAAAGAAGATGCGCTGGCACTCACCGCCACCTACGGCGACAAAACCCATAATGCCGCGAGCTATGCAACGGCTGTGGATTTAGCTGCACCTGCGGTAGTAAACATTTACACCACAAAAAAGATTAAGCGCGATCGCGGCCCAATGGACGATCCATTGCTGCAACGTTTTTTTGGTGATCGTCCACCCGTCCCCATGGACAAGCTCGAATCCAGTCTCGGCTCAGGCGTTATTGTCAATAAAGATGGCTACATCCTCACCAACAATCATGTCATCGAAGATGCCGATATCATACTGGTGGCAATGCGTGATGGCCGCAATGCCGAAGCCAAAGTCATAGGCACTGACCCGGAATCGGATGTCGCGGTACTCAAAATCAATCTCGATAACTTACCTGCCATCACCTTTGGTCATGCCGACATTCTACGCATCGGCGATGTGGTTCTGGCTATCGGCAATCCTTTCGGTGTTGGCCAAACGGTAACGATGGGCATCGTCAGCGCCACTGGCCGCGAACAGCTCGGCCTTTCCACATTTGAAGATTTCATTCAGACCGATGCTGCGATTAACCCCGGCAATTCCGGCGGCGCATTGATTAACGCCTACGGTCACCTGGTCGGCGTTAACACCGCGATTTATTCACAGTCTGGCGGATCTCAAGGGATTGGATTTGCCATCCCGATTGACGTGGTTGTAGATATCAGCAGCCAAATCATTGAGCATGGCTTCGTTGCCCGTGGCTGGATAGGTATTGAAATCCAGGATCTCACGCCAGTCCTGGCAGAATCTTTTAATTTGAAAAATACCAGCGGCGTCATCATTGCTGGCGTATTGCAGGGCGGGCCGGCCCACAAAGCTGGTCTGACCCCCGGTGACGTGCTGATACGGGTGAACGACAATGCCGTCAACAACACTTCTGCAGCACTTAAGTCCATCGCCAAGATTCGCCCCGGCAACAAGGCGAATCTAACCATCGTTCGTAACGGCAAGGAAATGGAAGTCAGCGCCCTGACTGAACAGCGACCAACGCCGCCAGCCAAGGACTAATTATTTCTCGTCTTTTTTGGCGTTCAATTCGCGCTCGGTCTCTTCGGCGCGATCCATTTGTTCCGCTTCATCCTCGACGGATTCATTGTCCCGCTCAAAAAAGCGGGAGAAGAACAGGCCGATTTCAAACAACATGATCATCGGCACCGCCAACAACGTTTGTGAAAACACATCTGGCGGCGTCAACAACATACCGATCACAAACGCACCCACGATGATGTAGGCGCGTTTTTCAGCCAGACTTTGCCGCGATACCAAGCCCATCCACACCAAACCGATTGTTATGACTGGAACTTCAAAGGCAAAGCCAAACGCAAAAAACATTACCAGCACAAAATCCAGATAACGGGAAATGTCCGTCATCACCGTGACGCCGTTGGGCGCTGCACCAGTAAAAAAGGCAAAGATAATCGGAAACACCACGTAGTAGGCGAATAATGCTCCGCAGAAAAACAGCACAATACTCGACGCCAGCAAGGGCATCATCAAGCGTTTTTCTTTTTTATACAGTCCTGGCGCAATGAATGACCACGCCTGATAGAAAAACACCGGCATGGATAAAAAGATCGCCACCACCATAGTCAATTTAAATGGCGTCAAAAATGGCGATGTAACTTCGGTGGCAATCATCGACGCATTCGCCGGCAAATGCGCCATCAGCGGCTGAGCGACGAACAAATAAATTTCGTTGGAAAACGGCACCAGGCAAACAAACATCACCAGCACCGCCAACAAAACGCGAATTAATCGATCGCGCAATTCCACAAGATGCGCAACCAGTGGCATTGCCGCGTAGGGATCACCGGGTTTTTGTTCGTTCACGATTTGGTTTCGTCTTTGGCGGCCTGAGCCACCGGACTAGTCGCCGGCGCTGAGGCGTGAATATCAAGGGGACGAGGAGCCGTCAGTGACGCAGGCACTGGCCGAGGTCTCACTATCGGTTGCGCGTCATTTTCTGCAGAAATCTCCACTGCGGGCGCAGCAGTCGCATTTTGTGGCGCCGCCTCCGTTGGCTTGACCACCTCAGGCGAGGACAACGCCGCCTGCTTTTCGGCCAATGCCTTGGCTTCCGCTTCCTGCTTTAAAATATTGGCGTTCCAGGTTTCGCGAAATTGCTGCTCGTTTTTTCGCAGCAACTCGTTCTGCTCATCGATCAGACGTTTGAGCTGTTCGGCTTTCTCCAGCTCCACGGAAATTTCCGACTTCACATCGGTAATCGCTTGTCTGACTCGACCAATCCAGTACGCGGCACTGCGGACCATGCCCGGGAAACGCTGCGGCCCGACGACCAGCAGCGCCACCACAAAGATCAGCACCAGTTCCCAAAAGCCAATATCAAACATAAGGTCAGACTGCTCGCGGCATTAATCAAGAACGCTGCGTGTCTTTTTTCACTTCTTCCCGCTGAGCGGCCACGTCGATTACGGGATTGCCTTTTTGATCCAACTGCTGTGGTTGTGCGGTTGAAGAAGCAGAAGAAGACGCCGCCTGCTGATCCTTGCGACCATCATCTTCGCCGCTCTTCATTGCGTCACGAAATCCCTTGACCGCCTGACCCAAATCGCCACCCACATTGCGCAAACGCTTGGCACCAAAAAGCACCAGAACAATCACCAGAATAATAAGCAATTGCCAAATACTGATACCGCCCATGACTACTCTCCTAAATTTATGATTGTGCCGCTGTGGCACAGCTCGTTAATCGCGCCCAACTTGTGGACTTTATTTTTCTGTTCTGGAGGATTTTTCCTCCAGCCCTGACAACCCAAACCGGCGCTGCAACTCAGCCAGCACCTGTTCCGGCCCCAATCCCTGCTGGGCCAACATCACCAGCGTGTGAAACCACAGGTCTGCAGTTTCATAGATAATCTCATCCGCATTACCGCCTTTGGCGGCAATGATGGTCTCGGCGGCTTCCTCGCCGATTTTCTTCAAAATGGAATCCAGGCCCTTATGGTATAACTTGGCCACATAAGACGAATCAGGATCAGCCCCTTTGCGCTGTTCCAGCACATGGGCCAGCTGTTGTAGCACATCGCTCATCGGGAATAAATCTCTTTGGGGTCTTTTAGTACCGGGTCAACGCTCTTCCAGCCGCCCTGCTCCAGCACTTTGTAAAAGCAGCTTTCACGTCCGGTATGGCAGGCAATGCCGCCTATTTGCTCGATTTGCATCACAATAACATCATTGTCGCAGTCCAGGCGCAACTCGCGCACCTTTTGGGTGTGGCCCGAATGCTCGCCTTTATGCCACAGGGATTGGCGCGAACGCGACCAGTATACCGCTTCGCCTTTGTCTGCGGTTTGCTGCAGGGATTCGCGATTCATCCAGGCCATCATCAGAATACGCCCGGTGTTTGCGTCCTGGGCAATGGCGGGCACCAGACCATCGGCATCCCACTTCACCTCATCCAGCCATTGGCTCACAACCGCACCTCAATGCCCGCAGCCTGCATCCGCTCTTTGGCCTGACCAACCGTGTATTCGCCAAAGTGGAAAATACTCGCTGCCAATACCGCGTCGGCCTTGCCTTTGGTCACGCCATCCACCAGGTGATCAAGATTACCCACGCCACCGGAAGCAATAATCGGCACATGCACCGCATCGGAAACGGCCCGCACCAGATCCAGATCAAAACCAGCCTTGGTGCCATCGCGGTCCATGCTGGTCAGCAGGATTTCACCCGCGCCCAGCGCGACCATTTTCTTGGCCCATTCCACTGCATCCAGCCCCGTCGGCTTGCGACCACCGTGGGTAAAAATTTCCCAGCGTTTTGGCTCGCCTTCGCCGCTGACTTTTTTGGCATCAATGGCGACCACGATGCATTGCGAACCAAATTTCTCTGCCGCTTCGCGCACAAATTCAGGATTGAACACCGCTGCGGTATTGATCGCGACCTTGTCGGCACCAGCATTGAGCATGCGGCGCACATCATCCACCTTGCGAATGCCACCACCCACAGTCAGTGGAATAAACACCTGCGAAGCCACTTGCTCAACCACGTGGACAATCGTCTCGCGATTGTCTGAACTGGCCGTAATATCGAGAAACGTGATTTCGTCTGCGCCCTGCTGATCATAACGACGTGCAATTTCCACCGGATCGCCAGCGTCACGAATATCAAGAAACTGCACGCCTTTTACAACGCGACCGTTGTCGACATCCAGGCAGGGAATAATGCGTTTGGCCAATCCCATGAAGTTTATTCGCCCAACGCCAATTTCTGTGCTTCGGCAAAATCCAGCGTGCCTTCATAAATCGCACGACCAGTAATCGCGCCCATGATACCTTCGCCTTCCACTGCCTTGAGCGCACGAATATCATCCAGATTGGTGATTCCGCCAGAGGCAATCACTGGAATGCGAATGGATTGCGCCAGTTTGACCGTCGCTTCAATGTTGACGCCATTCATCATGCCGTCGCGACTGATGTCAGTGTAGATAATGGAGTTCACGCCAATGTGTTCAAACCGCTGCGCCATGTCGATCACGTCGTGATTGGACAGTTTGGACCAGCCATCAATGGCCACTTTGCCATCTTTGGCATCCAGGCCAACGATAATGTGACTGGGAAATTCCAGGCAGAGATCTTCCACAAAATGCGGTGCATTCACAGCCTTGGTGCCGATGATGACGTACTGCACGCCCGAGTCCAAATACGCCTGCACAGTGTCTTCGTCGCGAATGCCGCCACCGACTTGCACCGGAACATCCGGGAATGCCTGACAAATACGTCTAATGACCTCGCCGTTAACGGGTTTACCAGCGAACGCACCATTCAGGTCCACCAGATGCAAACGTTTGGCACCGGCTTCAACCCAACGGGCAGCCACTTGCACCGGGTCATCACTGTACACCGTCGAGTCGTCCATCACACCCTGGCGCAAGCGAACACATTTCCCGTCTTTGAGATCAATCGCTGGAATGATCAGCATGACATTTCCTCTATTTCCTATGGTTTCCAATTGGCAAAATTTTCTAACAGCTTTAACCCGGCACTGGCGCTTTTCTCCGGGTGAAACTGCACAGCAAATACGTTATTACGAGTCGCCGCCGCCGCAAATTTCACACTGTAATCCGTTTGACCCGCGACCAAAGCGGCCTCGTCCAGCTGGACGTAATAACTGTGTACAAAATAAAAACGCGCATCCTGCTCTATGCCGGCCCACATCGGATGCTTGCCAGTTTGGTGAACCTGATTCCATCCCATGTGCGGCACCTTCAGGTGCTCACCATTCACATGCAAATCGTCACCAAAAAACTTCACATCCCCCGGCAGCAATCCCAGACAATCAATACCGCCATTTTCCTCGCTGTGACGCATCAATGCCTGCATGCCTACGCAAATTCCCAGCACCGGCTTGCCGCTGGCTACGGCATCACGTACTGCCTGATCGGCACCTTGGGCACGCATCGCCGCCATACAATCACGAATAGCACCAACACCGGGAAAGATCACCCGGTCTGCCTTGGCAATTTTGGCCACATCGTCGGTCACTATCACTTTGGTCTTGCCGGCCACCCGCTCGACTGCCTTGGCCGCGGAATGCAGATTGCCCATTCCATAGTCAATAATAGCAATGCTAGTCATGAGAATTACAGGCTGCCTTTGGTTGACGGAATAACGCCGGCCATGCGCTCGTCACGCTCGGTAGCCATGCGCACTGCGCGGCCAAATGCCTTGAAAATAGTTTCGGCAATATGGTGCGCATTGCGGCCACGAATTGCATCAATGTGCAGCGTCGCGCCGGCATGATTCACAAATCCCTGGAAAAATTCGTAAAACAGCTCGGTGTCAAACGAGCCAATGCTGGAACGGGTAAACTGGGCGTGAAATTCCAGGCCGGGACGACCAGAAAAATCAATCACCACCCGGCTCAGTGCCTCGTCCAACGGAACGTAGGCGTGACCGTAACGACGAATGCCTTTTTTGTCACCCAGCGCTTTGGCCACCGCCTGACCCAGGGTAATACCGATATCTTCCACCGTGTGATGGGCATCGATGTGCAAATCACCCTTGGCGACAATGTCCAGATCCATCATGCCGTGGCGAGCGATTTGATCCAGCATGTGCTCCAAAAACGGTACACCGGTTTTAAAATTGGCCTTGCCGGTGCCATCCAGATTCACACTGACACTGATCTGGGTTTCCAGCGTATCGCGTTTTACCGATGCGGTACGGTCTGCCATGTTCAACCTCGTCATTATGCGCGGCGCAATTGCGCCAGCGTCTCGTTCAATGCGTTCAAAAACTGAGCGTTCTCGTCACTCGTTCCCACGGTAACGCGCAGACAGCCGGATAGCAAGCCACCCTGCCCACTAAGATTCTTGATCAATACTTTGCGCTGCTTCAAGCCTTCAAACACCGCGGTTGCATCCACATCCTGCACGCGGAACAAAATAAAATTCGCCTGGGTGGGAAACACCTGCAGTCCGGCAGTAGCGCTGAGTGCTGCCACCAACTGGGCGCGGTCGGCGCAAATTTGCTGGGTTTGCAGATCAAACATGGTGCGATGGCGCAGGGCAAAATCTGCCGTAATCTGCGTCAACACATTGATGTTGTACGGCATGCGGACCTTGTCGAATTCACGAATCCAGTCCGGACTCGCAGCCATATAGCCCAGGCGCAGTCCCGCCAGACCCATTTTGGACACCGTACGCATCACCACCAGCTGCGGATAATTCGCCAGCTCATTCATGAAACTGTCGCCGGCGAACGCATGATAGGCTTCATCCAGCACCACCAAACCTGGTGCAGCCTCGATGATGCGTTTCACATCGTCGCGCTTAAACAAGTTACCGGTAGGATTGTTGGGGTAGGCAATAAACACGATCGCAGGCTGGTGGGTTTCAATCGCTTCCAGCATCGCCGGCATGTCCAGATTAAAATCCGCCTGCAAGGGCACGCCCACATAGCGCAAGCCGGTGAAACGGGAAATCATGTCATACATGACAAAGCCCGGCGCTGGCGCAAGCAAGGTACGACCCGGCGCAGTCACTGCCATCGCCATGATCTGGATCAGTTCATCCGAACCGTTGCCCAGCATAATTTCGGCACAGGCAGGAATGTTCATGCTGTGGCGCAGGCGCTGGCGCAAGGTGTTGGCGGCGGGATCGGGATAGCGGTTCAGCGGCGCGTTGCTCAGTTCGAACTGCCACTGGCTTTGCAGGTGATCCGACCAGCCATAGGGATTTTCCATGGCATCAAGTTTGACCATGCCATGTGCCGACGGCACATGGTAGGCAGAAATGGCGCGAACCTCGTCACGAACCCAGCGTTGAATCAAATCATTCATGACGTAATTTTTATCGGTGTATGCGGTACTCGGCGGAACGGGCGTGGGCCGTCAGGCTTTCTCCGCGCGCCAGTTTCGAGGCAATCTTACCCAGCTCGGAGGCGCCCTTGGCAGAGCACATGATCAAGCTGGACCGTTTTTGGAAATCGTACACGCCCAGCGGCGAGCTGAAACGCGCAGTGC